>JACQZJ010000014.1 GCA_016213895.1 Planctomycetota bacterium
GCGGCTCGGCCTGGAGCCGCACCAGCAGTACAGCAAGGCGCCCGCCGGGCTCGAGCGCATCTGCGCGCTGGTCGACTCGCCCGCGATCGGCGTCAACTTCGACACCGGGAACAGCTACCTCGCGGGCCAGGATCCCTACTCCTGGCTGGAAGGCGTCCTTGGGAGGCTCGTGCATGTCCATGCCAAGGACATCTCGCTCAGCCAGTCCCGGGCCGAGCGCGGCGCGGTGAGCGGCACGCCCGTGGGCTGCGCCTGCGGCGACGGCGTGATCGACTGGCGGAGGGTGATCGGGATCTGCCGCGCCGCGCCAGGCGGCCTGGTCTTCTCCGTGGAGTGCGGGACCATCGAGCAGGCGGAGCGCAGCCTCGCGCACCTGCGCGCGCTGCTTCCCTGAGGCGCCGCGCGCCGCCTCACTCTTCGCCGAAGTCGCAGAGCGACTCGAGGTAGGCGGCGGAGCCGTCCCGCAGCCAGCCGTCGAGCTGCGCCTGGTCCTTCAACTGCTGTCCGCGCGGCCGCGGCACGACCACGTAGCGGCAGTCGACCTCGCGCAGCGCCGTCATGTCGCCCCAGAGCTTCTCGTACTGGCAGACCGGGAAGACGTCCTCCTGGCCGTGCCCCCAGCGCTTCTTCACGTCCTTGAGCGTGACGTAGGTCGGCAGGCGCGCCGCGAGCGCGCGGATGGCGGCCGCGACGCGCTCGGCGTCGCCGAGGTCGGCGCGCGTCAGGCCGAAGGCGGCGAGCAGCCGGTCGACGTCGATCCACGTGGTCATGGTGTTGTAGCACGAGAGGTCGAACTCGATCTCCTCGCGCGGCAGCGCCAGGCCCTCGACCAGCCGCACGCGGCCGTCGACGCGCGCCAGCCCGCCGCCCAGGTCCTCGACGCGGCGCGTGATCACCTCGAAGGTCAACGCCGCGCCGGATGCCATGTGCAGTCCGAGCAGGCCAAAGTCCGCGTCCGCGCCCACGGTGTCGATGTTGTGCAGCAGCAGGCACGAGAGCTGCGGGCGCTCGGCGAGCAGGCCAGCGAGCACGCCGTTCCGGAGCAGGTTCGGCACCTCGTACCAGTGGCCCACCGGGTGCAGACACTGCAGCGGCAGGTTCTCGGTGTAGTCCGCGCCCTCGCCCGCCTTCCTCGCCCAGGCGATGAGCGCGGCATGCTGGGACTCGAGGACCTTCTGCTTCTGCTCGTCGAGGAGCTGGCGCGGCAGCTCCTCCCAGGCGAAGCGCAGGTCGCGCACCATGGGGACCAGGCGCAGGCCGACGGCGCGGCCCGGCGAGAGACAGAGCGGGCCGGCGTAGCCCTGGCCGCCAGGGGCGGCGAGGTGCTGCGCGATGGGATCGTGCGTCAGGTAGCTGGTGGTGACGACGTGCGGCAGGGTGGTGCCGCAGAGCTTGCCGATGCGGCGGCTCTTGGCCAGGTGGACGTCCAGGAAGGAGCGGTGGCGGCCGGCCAGGCGGCAGAAGGGGTAAAGCGCCTTGACCACGCCCGCGCCGCGCGTCCAGCGGCTGCCCGTTCCGGCCGCGAGGGTGACGACCGCCACGCGGCCGGCGGCGAGCGCCTCGAGGCCGATCCTGCGGTAGTCCGCGCCCAGGCCGGAGGCAGCGTCTTCCACGTCGGCCGCGCCCACGTCCGCGATCTCCGTGCTCGCCGGCAGGCGGTTTTGCGCCAGGCCGAGGCGCCCGCCGCGCAGGTCGGCGCGGATCGCCTCGTGCTGCTCCGCGTCGAAGCCGTGCTGCGCGAGCAGTCCGGCGAGGGTTCGGCCGTCCTGCTCCTCGGCCGCGGCCGAGGGCACGAGGTGGTCGAAGAGGACCTCGACCATCCCGCCGAATGCTGGCTGGCTGCGGCTCGCGGCGCTGAAGGTCTCGAGCTCGGCGCGCCGCGCCGGCGTCAGCTCGCGCGCGTCCATCTTCACCCAGCGCGGCGCCAGCAGGGCGTAGTAGCCGGGCGGCATGAGCGCGCCGCTGCCCTGGTGCAGGCTTGCGCTCGTGCCCTGCTCGTTGATGGCAAAGTCGTAGACCACCGGCTCCATGGCGAACGGCAGGGCGTGCTGCAGTTCGTGCTTGGCGGCGGTCATGATGCAGGCCAGCGCGTCCTGCGCCGCGGCTTTGACCTCGGGCGCGAAGATGAAACCCATGCCGCCGCCGGACATGCCGCCGAGCATCCAGAAGCCCCACAGGCCGTCGCCGAACTGCGCGCGCACGCGCGCGATGAGCGTCTCCGTGTAGTGGTTGTTCGCCCAGGGGATGATGGTCTGGATCGGCCCGCGGAAGTTCTGCGTGGTCAGCTCGCCGATCCCGCGGATGTCGCCGCGGCGCAGGGCCTCGAGGATGCCGTCCAGCACGCGCGCCGCTTCCTGGCGGCCGCGCCACTCCTCCTCGCAGCGCAGCAGGTACTTCTCCGTGACCATCTCCAGGATCGGGCCGACGTCCTGGGCCATGCCGCCGTGCACCAGCACCAGGCTTTCCTGCAGCCGCCGCCGCGTCTCGGGCGCGGCGTCCTCGGCGCCGAAGATGCGGTGGCTCGGCAAGAGCCGGCCGCGGCTGACGCCGAACTCCGCGTCCCCTTCCCGCGCCCGCTCGCCCTGGATGAGCTTCATCCCCGGCCAGAGGCCGCCCGAGTCCTGCCAGCCGCCGCCCGAGCCAGCCAGCCACTCGCCGAGGATGGCGCGCGCGGCCACCAAGCGGCGCTCGCCCTCGGCCAGCGGCCCGCACAGGGACTCGGTCTGTCCGGTGGCGCGCATGCACGCCGCGATCAAGCAGGCGAGCAGGCTGGTCGACACCGCGAGGCGCGAGCCCTTGGGGATGTCGTTCACGTGGCTCGCGATCTCCAGGCCGCGTCCCGGCCCGAGCATGCGCGCGAACAGGTCGCCCAGGCCCTGCTGCGAGCCTTCCATGCCCGGCGGCACGATCCCCGAGGCGATGACCGCGGCCTTCAGCAGGCCGAGGTAGTCCCGGGCGAAGTCGAACACCTCGGCGACCGAGGTCACGTCCGCGTGGTCCCCGAGGTCGATGCTCACCAGGCGCAAGACCGGCTCGTCGAGGACGCGCAGGTAGGCGTTCACCGGCGGCCGGGGAGCGCGGTCGCGCCCGCGCACGGCCAGGTCGATGGAGACGTTCAGCACGCGCGCCCCCTCGGGGAAGTCCATGCCGAGGAAGAAGATGTCGCTCCAGGCGCTGTGCGACAGGTCCATGCGCACCGGCGTGTGCTCGGAGAGGATGGGGAAGTTCCCGGACGCGGCGTCGCGCTCGAACAGTTCGCGCCGCAGGCGGAGCGGCTGGTCCGCGGGGTGGCCGACGCGGAACATCCACTGGTTGCCGCAGAGCGAGCGCACGCTGCGGCGCACCTGGCTGGCCAGCGTCTGGAAGCCGAGCTGGTGGTAGGCCGAGGCAAGGGCGCTGGAGAGCGCGTCGCTCGGGCCCTCCCTGTCCTGCGCGCGCAGGAAGGCGCCGATCGCCTCCTCGAAGCGCCGGCTGAGCAGGTGGCGATAGCCGTCGTAGGGGATGCGCCGGCCAGGCGCGGGAGGCGCGAGGCGCGGCAGGTGGAAGCGGTGGACGGCGTAGAGGAAGAGGAGCGCGCGCACGCGTTCGTAGAGGTTGTCGCTGGCGCGCCAGAAGGCGTCGAGTTCGGCCGCCGCGGCCAAGAGCTCCGCGAGCGTGGCGCCGCGGCAGGCGGCGTCGAGCGACGCGTCGCGCAGGGCGGGATCGGCCGCGGCGATGATCTGGATGAGGCGCCGGGGCTGCATGCTCTGCTCAACGCCCCGCGGCGCGCGCGGCCAGGAGTTCCACCATCTGCTCGAGCACCTCCTCGCGGTCCTGGCCGTCGAGGATCAGCGCGAGCTGAGCAAGGAACAGGCCGTAGCGCACGCCGATGTTGTAGCGCCGCCCGGAGATGGCGAGCGCGAGGTAGCGCTCTTTCGAGGCCAGCTCGGCCAGCGCCGGGGAGAGCTGCACCGTTCCCGTCTCCCCGGCCGCGCGCACCTGGCGCTCGAGGATCTCCATGACCAGCGGCGTGAGCACGTGGATGCCGAAGAAGCACAGGTAGTGGCCGGCGCGCAGGCCGGGCACGACGAGCTTCTGCTCGGCGAGCGTGGGCGTCGGCTTCTCCTCGACGGTCTCGATCTGGTGCAGGTTGGTGCTGCCCGGGAGCGGCCGGCCGCCGATCGCGCCGTAGAGGGTGAGCGTGCTCTCGCGCGTGGCCTGCACCGCGGACACGGCGCAGGACTGGACCTCGGCCGCCGCGACCAGCTGCGCGGCGCAGCGCTTGGGCTCGCGGCTGACGAAGAGGTGGTCGCTGACGAGATGCAGGAAGGGCTCGCCGTTGGCGAAGTCGCGTGCGCGGTAGAGGGCGTGGCCGTAGCCGCGCGGCGCGTCCTGGACCAGGAAGCGCAGGCGCGAGGCGGCCGCGCCCGCGACCGCCGCGTAGGCCTCGGCGTCCCCGGGATGGACCACCACGGCGATGTCCTCGACCCCGGCGCTCTCTGCCTCCTCGACGATGATCGAGAGGGCCGACTTCTGGCGGCCGTCGCGGTCGATGATGGTCTGCAGCGGCAAGGTGCGCTGGTCCTTGCCCGCGGCCGTGATCACGGCCTTGGTTATCTTCATGGCGGCTCCTCGACCTGGCCCGGGGCATCCGGCCTTCCCTGGGCTGAGGGCATCCTACTTGCCCCGGGCGTGGCCGCATCGCGGCGGCGTCGCTGCTCGCCCGAGTATCCCAGCACCGGTCCGCGCGTGACCGGCCGAGGTCTGGCCCCCGGCGCGGCATCGCCGCGCGACCATGACGATCGGGCCTCCTGCACGAGGCATGGGCGAGCACGTCACGGTATTTCCCTTTTTTCTCTTGACAACCCCCCCCCCCCCCCCCATGAGAACCTCCTCCTTCGCTTCGTTCTGTGCTCTGTGCTTCGTGATGCTGGCCGGTCGGGGTGCCACCGCCAACGACGGGCAAGTGGACCTTCAGGGACCGGGCGCCAGCCCGGCCGTGGCCCAGCCGTCGCTCGCTCTCGGGTTCATCCGGAACGACGGCCAGTTCGACGAACGCGTGCGCTTCACGACCTCAGGGAGCGGGCTGTCGGCCGGGTTCCTGGACCACGGCTTCCTGCTCCACCTGCTCAGGTCTCGCGCGGATCGGTCGGACATGTCGCAGGGACTCGCGGGCGGGAGTCCCGGCCTGCGCGTGGACCGGGCGCCGTTGGAGTTCACCTTCGAGGGCGCGCTGGACAGCGTGCAGGTCGAGGGCGAAAGCTTGCTCGAACCCTACGTCAACTACTTCATCGGCCGCGATCCGTCGCGCTGGGCCTCGCGCGTTCCCACGTACGGGAGCGTGCGGTATACTGGGCTCTACCCAGGGATCGACGTGGTGGTGAAGAAACCCGACGCCCGCATCGAGTACGACCTCGTGCTCGCGCCCGAGGCCGATCCTTCGCTGGTCCAGGTCCGCGTGCGCGGCGCCGAGAGCCTGAAGGTCGACGAAACCGGCGGCCTGGAGATCCAGACCCGGCTCGGCGCGCTGCGGCAACATCCGCCGCTTGCCTTCGAGATCCTGGAGGATGGAACCCAGCGGCCGGTCGAGTGCTTCTTCGCGCTCCTGTCCGAGGATCTGTTCGGGTTCCGGGTCCCCGCGCGGGAGCCGGGCGCGAGCCTGGTCATCGACCCGGTGGTCGATCCCCCGGCGTACTTCACGTACCTGGGGGGACCCGCCCCGGGCAACGGCGCCGACATGGCCACAGACGTCGCCGTGAAGGGGGGCAAGGCCACGGTCACGGGGTGCACCGCCAGTGCGGACTTCCCGATGACGCCGGCTCCGGGAACGCCCGCGGACGGGAGTTTCGACGGGAGCTGCGATGTTTTCGTCACGCGCCTGGACTCCAGCGGCTGCAACATCCGCTGGTCTACCTTCTTCGGCGGCGCCGACATCGACGTGGGATACGGGGTCGAAGTCGACGCCGCGGGAGCGGTGTATGTCGCCGGATTCACGAGATCCTACGAGATCATCATGGAGGCTCCTGCGCCTGGAGCGCCCTATCAGGCGAGCGCCGGAGGCGCGGGGGACGGCTTCTTTCTCAAGCTCGACCCGTCGGGCTCGGACATCATCTACTCGTCCTACCTCGGCAGCGGGGAAGAGGACACGGCGACCGACCTGAAGATCGACGGGCTCGGCAACGCGTACGTCTGCGGGTACACGGGATGGGATTCCGGCTCGCCGATCACCCCGGCGTTCCCGACCACCGGGGGCGTGGTCGAGCCGGTGAACGGGGCGAGCGGCTGGTGCGGCTTCGTGAGCAAAGTCAATCCGACCGGCACAGGGCTTGTGTATTCCACCTTTGTTCGCGCGGCCAATCCCCACGCCATGATGTCCCAGCCATGCACCGAGTGCATCGCTATCGCCTTGCACATCGACGACTCGGATCCCAGCAACGTCAATGCCTTCGTCACGGGCCGCGTCATGGCCAGTGCGAGCTTGGGAATCCCGATCTCCGCCAACGCCTTCCAGTCAACGCCGCCCGTGGACGGCGGCGAAGACGCGTTCCTCCTCGGGCTGAACCCATCCGCCACGTACTACGTCTACGGCTCGTACCTCGGCGGCAGCGAACAGGACATCGGCTTCGATCTTGCCGCGTACAGCGATGGGCTCGCCCTCACCGGCAGGACCTACTCGAGCAACCTGCCGCTGATGAACGCCTACCAAACCACTAACAACGGCAATGGCGACGCGTTCGTCGCGCGGTTTCGGCCCTACGCTTCTCCCAGCGTTTCCTTCTCTACCTACCTGGGAGGAGCAGGGCAGGACCAGGGCACGGCCATCGACGCGGACAGCACGGGCCGCAACCTGTACTGCGTGGGCGTGACGTATTCGTGGGGTCCCCTTCCCTACTTCCCCACGACAGCCGGCGCCCTCTTCTCGAACCCGCTGGGCCAGCAGGATGTCTTCTTCTCGAGGTTCCAATCCTACGGCCTGGCTCACTCGACCTACCTGGGCGGGGCGGCCGCGGACGAGGCCTACGGCCTAGCCACGGATCAGGGCGGATACTACATCGCTGGATTGAGCATCGACCATTCGACGCAGAACTTCTACGACGTATTGAGCGGCGCGTACCCCGTGACGGGCTGGCGGACTTCGCACTCCGGCGGGGCGGCCTTCTCGCCAACGGGCTGGAAGCCGGAGTGGCCGGTGTCCGCGAGTATGCTGGCCGAGACCGATGCCTTCGTGCTGAAGCTGCTCAGCCCATGAGGCACAAGACAGTGGCTGTGGCAAGATCGTGGCCCTGATCGAATGTACAGGTCTGACATGGGCTCGGAGCGAGCGGCAGGAGAACAACCATGAAGAACGTCATGATCTACCTCAGCGGTGCGGCAATGGCACTGGGCCTCGCGCCCTTCGCCCCAGCGCAAGGCGATCTGTACAGGCTGACGCCCCCTCCGGTTCTCGAGGGGCTGTTTGGCCATTCCGTGAGCGGCGCGGGGGACATTCACGCCGACGGGTGTCCAGACCTGGTCGTGGGAGCCCCGGGCGCTGACGTCCACGGCCCGGAATCGGGTGTCATCACGGTGTACTCTGGGCTGGACGGCAACCCGGGCCTGTTCTTGCTTGGCGACACGGACTGGGACCAGTTGGGCTGGTCCGTGAGCGACGTGGGAGACGCGAACGGCGATGGCTTCGCGGACATCGTGGCGGGAGCACCTTGCTACTCCCCGGACACGAGCCTGGGATACGCCCGGCTCTTCTCAGGAAGCAGCGGCGTGACGCTGCACACGTGGTACGCCACGTCGTTGTACGACTGGTTCGGGATCTCGGTCAGTGGGGCAGGGGACTTCAACAACGACGGCTTCCCGGACGTGCTGGTCGGAGCGAGCGAGGAGGACAACGGCGGACTGATCGACTCGGGCAGCGCGCAGGTGTTCTCCCTCCAGGCAGGGCTGTTGTACACCTTCGATGGACACGCCGCCGGAGACAAGTCCGGATACTCGGTCAGCGACGCAGGCGACGTGAACAACGACGGCTTTCCGGACATCGTCGTGGGCGCGCCTTACGACGACACCGGCGGCACTGCCGCGGGCAGCGCCGAGGTGCTCTCGGGCAAGGACGGCGCTTCGCTCTACCGCTTCCAGGGCCCGGCCGGCGGCCGCCTCGGCCAGTGCGTGAGCGACGCCGGTGACGTCAACGCCGACGGCTACGCCGACATCATCGCGGGTGGCGATCAAGGCGCGGCCCAGTCCTACACATACGCCCGTGTCTACTCGGGGATAGACGGGACGATCATCCAGTCGTTCGGTCAGAGCGGCGCAAGTGAAGGGGGTCGGGCGGTCTCCGGCGCGGGCGACATCGACCAGGATGGCTTCGCGGACTTGCTTCTTCCACGCCCGCCCTATGGCGGTGTCGTGGCACGGTCCGGCAAGGATGGCGCCGAGATCTTCCTGTTGGACGGCGAGACATCAAGTGACCACTTCGGCAGGAGCCTGAGCGACGCCGACGACGTGAACGGCGACGGCATCCCGGAAGTCATCGTGAGCGGGGGCTTGTACGCCAAGGTCATCAGCACCGTCTGCGGCACGACCGGAGTGGTGGGCCAGGGCTGCCCGGGATCGGCGCCGGCCGCGCCCACGCTCGAGATCACGGGCTGTGCAGTGCCGGGCGCCACCCTGTTCGTTGCCCTCTACGCCCTTCGCGTTACCCACATCTCCATCGCGGCCAGGGTGACCTGGACCCCGGAGGGAAAAGGGAAGGGGCCGGAATCGTCGCCTTGATGCTGGACACAGGGATTCCGCCTCCGTAGGGTCACGCGCCAACGAAGACGACGTTGGCGGTGGAGGGCCCATGACGGCGGACCGTGTCCCCACGGCGACCGTTTGCGGTCGCGCGTTCAGCGAAAGCGA
>JACQZJ010000089.1 GCA_016213895.1 Planctomycetota bacterium
CTCGGCGTCACCCGGGAGCACGCCGACCTGGTGCCCGCGGGCTACGCCATCCTCGACGCGGCGCTCGCCACCCTCGGTCTCTCGTCGGTCATTCCCACGTCGCGGGGCGTGGCCGAGGGGCTGCTCGACGAGATGCTGGCCTGAAGCGTATCGTGCCCGCGATGGACCCGCCCGCGACGCCGAGAAAGCGCCTCGTCTCCGTGCTCTGGCGCACGCTGCTCGCCGCGCTTCTCGTTCTCCTGCTGCTCAAGTGGGGCGTGGTGGACGGCTACGAGGTGCGCGGCAACTCGATGGAGCCGCTGCTCCGGGATCGCGAGGGAGCGCCGGATCGCATCGCGGTCTTCAAGCGGCACTACGACCTGTTCGAGCCGGAGCGCTTCGACCTCGTGGTGTTCGACCGGCCGCTGGGCGGGGCGGACTCGGCGCTCGCTTCGGACCTCGCGGGCGGCCTGTTCGTCAAGCGCTGCGCCGGCTTCCCGGGCGAGAAGGTGCTGATCCAGGACGGCGACCTGTACGTGGCCCCCGCGGGCAGCGCCTGGGCCGAGGCCGAGCCGGTCTCGCGGCCGCTCCGCGTGCTCCTCGGCATGCTGCAGCCGGTGAGCCGCCTCGATCCGGCCGCGCCCGGCGCGGAGTGGATCCTGCCGCCCCGCGCCGCGGCCGCGGCCGGCGCGGTGGACGTGGACGGCCGGGGCGAGCCGGGCCGCGACGCCTTCATCGGCTTCGCCGACGTGGTGCGCGACGACTGGATCGACGCGCAGGGCACGCTGCAGAGGGGCGGCGTCGCGGTGAACGACGTCGGTCTTTCGTTCCGGGTGCGCGCCCTCGACGCGGGCGCGGAGATCCGCGCCGAGCTGCACGAAGCCGGAGACACGTTCACCGCGATCCTGTCCGCGGGCGCGCCGCCGCGGGTCGTGCGGCATCGGGGCCTCGCAGAGGACGAGGTGCTGGCGGAGGGGTCCGCGCCGTGCCTCGTGCCCGAGGAGGAGGCCGCGATCCTCTTCCTGAACGCCGACGACCGCGTGCTCCTCCTGGTGAACGGCGCAATCGCCATCGAGAAGCGCTACGGCCAGAACACGGCCGTGGATGGCTTCCCCGAGAACGCGCCCGCGCTCGGCGTCTCGAACGGCCGCGCCCGCTTCAAGGACATCGAGGTGCTGCGCGACGTCCACTACTCCGAGTACGGCTGTCGCTGCGGCGTGGGCGAGCCCTACGCCGTGCCTGAGGGAGAGTTCTTCCTGCTCGGCGACAACAGCAGCAACAGCCGTGACAGCAGACACTTCGGTTCAGTCCCCAAGTCCTGCTTCGCGGGGCGGCCTTTCCTGATCTTTCGCCCCGCGAGCCGATTCCGGTTCCTGTAGAACGAGCGCGCGCGGGATGCGCGCAACCTGAGCTGCGGAAGGCGGTTCATGACTCAGGTGAGCCAGTCGGCGGGCTTCGAGGAGCCGGCGTCCGAGGACGCGGGCGCGCAGATGATGCTCAGGGTCCGCGCTGGCGACCCGGAGGCCTTTCCGGAGCTTGTCCGCCGCTACCAGAAGGTCGTGCTGAACGCGGTCTTCAAGTACGTCGGGAACCGGTCGATCGCCGAAGAGCTCACCCAGGACGTGTTCGTCCGGGTCTTCCGGGCGCGGGAGACCTACGAGCGAAAGGCGAAGTTCGACACGTGGCTCTACCGGATCGTGTTCAACCTGTGCGCGAACGCCGCGGAGTACGGCCGCCGGCGGCGCATGGTGTCGATCGATCAGGACCCCGGGGAGGGCCCTGGGCAGTCGCCGGCCCTGCAGGTCGGCGATCCCGAGGGCAGGACGCCGCTCGAGGAGATGGAGCGCCGCGAGCTGCGAGAGCAAGTGCAGGCCGCGATCGCGCGCCTCCCCGAGCAGCAGCGGGCCGCTCTCATCTTGAGCCGCTACCGCGGCATGCCGTATCAGGAGATCGCCGCGACGCTCGACACGTCCGTCGAGGCGATCAAGTCGCTCTTGTTCCGTGCCCGGGACAACCTGAGGCAGTCTCTGCTGCCCTACCTCCGCGAGGAGGTGCGTGATGAACGTTGAACGCTTCCGGGAAGAGCTGGCGCTCGTGCAGCGGCTCGACCGCGTCGAGGACCTGCCGGCGCCGCTCCTCGAGGCCGCGCGCCGTTCGGAGGAGTGCTGGCGCGCCGCCGAGGAGCGGGTGCGCTGCGACCGGCTGCTGGATGAGGCGCCAGGGATCGAGCCCGCGGAGGGGAGCGCCGCGGCGATCGTCGCGGCTGCACTCGCCGCCGAGCAACGCGCGCGCGCCGGCCGCCGCGCGCCGCGCCTGCTCAGGCCGTGGACCGCACCCGCCGCGGCCGCGCTGGTCGTCGTCTCCCTCGGCGCCGGCTACTTGCTGCAGCGCGGGGAGGGGCCGGCGCAGTCCGTCGATCCCGAGGTGCTCGCGCAGCTCGACCTGCTGCTCGACTGGGACCTCTTGAACGAGCACGGCGCGGACCTCGACCTCCTGGCGAGCAACGACCTCGCGGACGCGCTCAGCGACATCGAGGCCGAGGAGGAGGGCGTGCCGCGATGATCGGGCGCACGACGCGGTTCCTTCTGGGCTCGCTCCTGTGGCTCGCGTGCGCGCCGCCCGCGGCCGTGCTGTTCGCCCGGGAGGGCGCGGCGCCGCCGCTCACGGAGCAGCGCGCGCGCTGGGAGCAGCTCACTCCCGAGGAGAGGAAGCTCGTCCTCGACCGCTTCGAGGAGTGGCGGAGACTCCCCGAGGAAGAGAAGCAGGACCTGGCCGACCGGCACCGCGCGCTCGGCGAGGTCAAGGACCGCGTGCTGACCGACCTGCCTGCGCCGGAGAAGGACCGCATCCGGCGCTTGCGGCCGCGCGAGCGCAACCGGGCGCTCGGACCGCACCTCTCGCGCTTCCTCCAATGCGAAAGACAGCGGGTGCTCGAGCTGGCCGGCCTGCCCGCGCCGGGCTGCGACAAGGTGCCGTTCTCGCGCATCCGCAAGAGCGCGCGCGCCTACGCCGGCGCAATGCTCGGCCAGCTCGAGGAGGAGGGGCACCTGCAGGAGGGCGAGGCCGAGAAGCTCCTGTCGCTCACCCCGTGCCAGATGAAGCGGGCGCTGCGCGAGATCCAGCGGCGCCACATCCTGCAGCATCCGCCGCGCGCGCTCCTCACCCTGCCGGACGAGGAGCGGCAGCGGCTCTTGAACCTCGATCCGGACGCGTTCGTGCGCGAGATCGAGCGCTTGAAGGGCGAGGCGCAGGGGAGCGGCATCGCGCCCATGATGAAGGACCTGCTGCACGGCCGCCACGAGCCGCCGCCGCGGCCCCTGCCGGAGAAGGTCCTGCGCCGCGTGCTCGACGAGGAGCAGTTCCAGCGCTTCCAGGACGCGCCGCCGCAGGAGCGCCGGAAGCTCGTGCTGCAGTTCCTGGAGGAGCGGGCGCGCGCGCGCCTTTCGGAGCGCGGCGAGGACGCGAACATCCTCGAGCCGCTGCAGAACGCGCCCGATTGCGAGAAAGAGCGTCGCCTGCTCGAGATCATCGAGGGCGGACCCGCGCTCGGGCCGCCGCCCGGGCCGCGCGGGCCGCGGCCGCCGCGGCGCGGGAACGGTCAGGGGCCGCCCCGCGACACGTAGGCAGGCGGACGCGGCCGCGCGCGCGGCGCGTCAGATCACGATCTCGCGCCGCTCGGCATCGAAGCGCGCCACCTTGCCCGCGAGGGACGAGAGCTTCGCCATCTGCACCAGGGTCTGCGTGCGGAAGGCGAGGTCCATGGGCGAGAAGGTCGCGCGGCTGCGCCTCTGCACGCAGTCGAAGAAGTTCTTCCAGTGCTGGACGACGTCGGCGCCCTGCTCGATGGGGACGCGGCGCGGCTCCTTGTCCAGGCCGCCGATGGGCGTGAAGACGATCTCCTTGTCGCCCTCGATGGTGAGCGTGCCGTCGAAGCCGCGGATGATCGGGCGGAGCGTGTCGGCGCCGCCGGTGTAGTCGTTCCCCTGGCTGCCGAGCACGGTGATGGTCATCTTCTCCGGGTAGAGGGCGACGAGGTTGAACGTGTCCGGCACCTCGCGCAGCTCGTACTCGTAGCGGTGGATGGCGCCGAGCGCGGCGACCTCGCTCGGGAAGCCCACGCCGAGCACGTCGACCACCTGGGTGAGCGCGTGCGGGAACAGGTCCGTGACCGGGCCGCCCGCGTAGTCCTCGAACAGGCGCCAGCGGAAGAAGCGGTCGGCGCTGAACTCGCGCTCCGGCGCGTCGCCGAGGAACGCCTGCCAGTCGAGGTCCTTGCCCGGCCGCGCGTTCGCGTCGAGCACCGGCATGCCGCGCTCGCCCCAGTCGCCGACGCGGAAGAACGCGGTCTCGCCGAAGAGCGGCTGGCCGATGAGGCCGCCCTGCACGAGTTCCTTCATCTGCCGCCAGGCGGAGTGGCTCATGAACTGCGTGCCGAGCTGGAAGACGCGGTCCGACTGCGCCACGACGTCGGCGAGCTTCCGCGTCACCTCGAACTGCCGCCAGTGCGTGACCGGCTTCTCGCAGAAGACGTCCTTGCCGGCGAGGATGGCGTCGATCGCCTGCTGGCCGTGCAGGTGGTCGGGCGTGGCGATGGCCACGACGTCGACGCCGGGGTCCTCGAGCAGGCGGCGGTAGTCCATGTAGCCGTTCTTGACGTCGTGCACGCGCATGGCCTCGTCCAGGCGCGGGCGGTACGCGTCGCACACCGCCGCCAGCTCGATGGGCAGGGAGAAGCGCTCGCGTGCCGC
>JACQZJ010000090.1 GCA_016213895.1 Planctomycetota bacterium
AGCCGTCCAGCTCGTCGCTGACCCGCACGAGGATCAGGTTCTTCTCGGGGCGCCGCGCGATCTCGCGAAACCGCCCGCCGGTGGTCGTGACCAGGAACGAGCGGCCGCGCAGCTCCTCGTACACGACCGTCTCCGGCAGGCGCGGCGCCGCCTCGAGGTCGGACGCCCCGACCTCGACGAAATCGCTCACGTCCACCGAGAGATTCCCCGCGTTCCGCTCCGCCCATCCCCGGTCGTAGAGGTATCCCCCGACTTCGCCCATCTCGCAGGCGACCTGCCGCAAGTGCTCGTTCAGGTCCATTCCAAGGCTCCACGGGGAACGTGAACGCGCCATTCTGACATGAGCTCGGCCGGTTGGAAGAGGCGCCGCCGGGAGGGGCTTTGGCCGCTGTGGCTCGAGCGCCTGCGCCGCCGCGCTTGCCTCAATACACCCCGTACTCGCGCGTGAAGTCGAACAGGGCCCGGACGTTCTCGGGCTTGGCCTCGTCGACCATCACCGACGTGTCCATGATGTAGCCGCCGTCCCGGCCGCAGGTGTCGATCAGGCTGCGGCAGCAGCGGCGCACGTCCTCGGGCGTGCCGGTGAGCAGCAGGTGGCTCGGGAGGTTGCCCGAGATGCAGGCGATGCCGCCGAGGACTTCCTTGGCGCGCGCCATGTCCATGGTGGCGAAGTGGAACCAGACCTTGCCGGGCGGGACCTCGGCGAGGTGCTTGAGCCGTGGCGTCTCGTCGCCCTCGAAGTAGATCACTGGGATCACCCCGCGCGCGACCAGCGCCTCGATGACCTCGCGCAGGAACGGCCAGTAGAAGCGTGCGTACTGGCGGTCAGAGAGGAAGCCGGCCGAGCCTTTGTGCGGCCAGATCCAGCAGAGCGGCAGGTCGGCGCCCGCCGCGGACAGACCGTACTCGATGGCGATGGGCGTGGCTTTCTCCACCGCCTGGAGGAGTTTCTCGGGCCGGCGGATGACGTCCCCCATGATGCCGCGCGTGCCGCGCAGCGTGTCGCCCACCAGATCGAAGGGCGTCCAGGAGAAGCCGGCGTAGGCCTGCGGGAAGCCCTTGGCCTTGATCTCGGCCGCGTAGCGCGCGAGCGAGGCGAACCACTCGGCGAGCTCCTCGCCGGCCTGGAGCGCGGCCGCGAGCGCCTGGCGCATTTCGGGGCGCGCGAGGCCCGCGAGGAGGCCGGTCCAGCCGAACCACATCATGCGCCGCATGGCCGGAAAGTCGGAGAAGGCCGCGAGCGCGCCGAAGGAGCGCGGCAGCCACTTGCTCGCCAGGAAGTGGGACGGGTCGTACAGGAACTCGTCGTACTCGCCCGCCGTCATGTACTCCCCCTCGACGAACTGGTACATGGCGTGCTCGGGCAAGCCGTGGCCCGCCCAGCGGAACCACTTCAAGCCGAGCGTGTCCATCGGCTTTCCAGCGTAGGCGAGGACCGGGCCGAAGTCCGCGTCCGGCTGAAAGTCGTCGACGAACTTGTGGCACGCCTCCCGCGCCTTGGCGTAGTCGTACATGGCCTCGCGGAACGGGACGCCCGCGTAGGTGTAAGGGAAGAGCTGGAAGGGGCTGACGATCGGCACGCGGTCCGGCTTCCTCAGGGCCACTGCATCGAGGATGCGCTGTTTTCGCTCGCGGTAGAGCACCTCGGCCTGCTCGTCCATCTCACCCTCCTCCCGCAAAGCGCCGGGCGATGCGCACGGCGGCCATGGCGTCCGGCCCGTAGGCGTCGGCGCCCACGTAGTCCCTGACGCCGTCGTCCATGGGCGCGCCGCCGATCATGATCTTCACCTGATCGCGCAGGCCGGCGGTGCTGAGCGCCGCGACCGTCTCCTTCATCGAGTCGTAGGCCAGCGTGAGGAAGCCGCTCAACGCCAGGATGTCTGGCCGCGCCTCCTTGACCTCCTGCACGAAGCGGCTCGCCGAGACGTCCACGCCGAGATCGCGCACCTCGAACTCGTTCGCCGCGAGCATGAACGCCACGATCTCCTTGCCGATGTCGTGGATGTCGCCGGCCACGGTGCCGATCAGGATCCGCGCGAGCGGCTCCGTCGCGGCGGCCTCCCGCGCCTCCGGCCTGATGAGCGCGGCGATGCGCTTGAGGGTCTCGCCCGAGACCACCAGCTCGGGCAGGAAGTACTCCCTGCGCTCGTAGCGGTCGCCGACGATGCACATGGCCTCGCGGCAGGCGTCGAGGATGGTCTTCGCCGGCGCGCCCGCGTCGAGCAGGCGCGCGGCCAGGGTGAGCGCCTCATCCTCCTGGATGTCGGCGATGGCCTGAACCAGCAGGTCCTTCATCGTTCGGCCTCGTCCTCGAGCGGCTCGCCCGGGCGAACCGCGCGCCGGATGCGCCGTCATCATGCGCTCTTCAGCGGCTCAGGCCAAGCGTGCGCATGCGGTTGGCGCAGCCGCGCTTCGGTCCGGGCGGCGCCAGCGCGGCGACCGAGCGAGCGGGGGAGTTCCTCGCCCGGACTTACGGGACACGGATTGACGAGGCCTTGAACCGTGCTACTTGCTCGTCTTCGCAGAGATGAAACATCCTGCACTGCGCGAGAGATGTTGGGCCAAGTCGTGCGCGAGACTCAGAACACCGGAGAGCGCGGCGTTGCCGCGCGCAGCGCGCGGCGCCCGGAGGATCGAGAACAGCAATGAGCAACAGAGCGAGATCTGGCGTGCGCGTCGCGGTCGAGTGGGCGGTCTTCGTGGTCGCTGTCCTCTGGGCGGCGTCCGTCTGGTCGAGGACGACCAGGAGTGAGGCGGGCGAGAACCCCGCGGAGCGCGCGCAGGGCGCCGAGACCGCGCGCCCCAGCGAGCCGGCGCCGGCGCCCCTTGCGGAGTTGTTCGTCGCGGAACTCGCCGCCATCTCGCTCAGCGACGGCCTTCCCGACAGCGGGCAGTGGCGCGGCAAGCCGGTCCTGGCGGACATCAACGAGGATGGACACGCGGACGTCGTCGCCTCGATTCGGCGTTGGGGACCGGATGTGCCCGGCGAAGGGCTCACGCTCTGGACCGGCGACGGCCGGGGAGCGTGGACCAACACGCGGCGCGATCTCAGGCGGGACATGGGCTACGGCGGTTCGGCGGTCGGCGACGTGGACGGCGACGGCGACCTCGACCTGGCCTTCTCCGGTCATGACGTGCCGCCGCACGTCTTCCTGAACGACCGCGCCGGCGGCTTCTCTCCCGGCGGCATCGCGTCGCCCGCGGACAAGACCTGCGCCGACGTCGCGCTCGGCGACATCGACGGCGACGGCCGGCTCGACCTCGCGGCCGTGGGCTTCTGGCCGCTCGAAGGCGGATTGTGGTGGTTCCCGGGCCGCGGGGACGGCTCCTTCGACGCCAAGCGCACGCTGCTCGAGGACAAGCACTACGGCGCGCAGGTCGACCTCGTGGACCTGGATACGGACGGCGACCTGGACCTATTGGCCGCCACGTCGCTGGGCCCGCGCATCTGGCAGAACGATGGCCAGGGAGACCTGGCGGAATGGAAGGTCGAGCTGGAGGAGCCGGAGATTGCGGGCTCGGACCTGGCGCTGGCGGCGGTCGACCTGGACGGAGACGGCGCGCTCGAGATCCTCTGCGCCGGAATGGTCTGCGACGATCATCCGCCGCTGCGGCTCCTGAAGCTGGGCGCAGACTCCTGGATTCCCTGCGGCAGCGGCCTGCCCGCCGGCGAGGCCTTCTTCGACGTGGTTTTCTCCGACCTGGACGGGCGCGGGCTGCCCGAGGTCGTGGCGGCGGGAAAGAAGGGACTGCTCGTCCTCTGCGTGGATGCGTCCGGACAATTCCGCGCCGTCGGACGCATCCCCGACACGATCGGTGCTATCCACCTCGCCTCCGGAGATGTTGACGGAGATCGCACGCACGAGCTCCTGGTTGTGGGACTGCGCGGCGTGCAGGTGCTGAAACCCAAGATCCCGGGAGGAGCGTAATATGTCCCCAGCGGCAAGAGAGACTGCGCGCAGGCTGCGGCGCACGGGCATCGTCCTGGCGGTGGCGGCGGCCATGCTTGGGACCCTGCATTGGACGGCCGGGCAGACGGATCCGTTCCAGGGCGCGGAGAAGGCCTTGGCGGCGCGCGTCGCCGACTACACGCGCCTGCGGCTCGCGGACGACTGGGTCGCGCTCTATGCGATGACCGTTCCGGCGCAACGCGTCGCCGTCGATCTCGCGGCCTTCCTCGCCAGCTACGGGCACGGCGCTCTCGAGGTGAGGAAGCTCGAGCCTGTCGGCACGAGCGTCGACTCCGCGACGCACTGCGCCAGCGTGCGCATGCGCCTCGACGCCGAACTCGTCCCGGCGCGGCTACCGCCCGGCTTCCGCAGCAGCTTGCGGACGGCGGATGAGGGCGGCCTCAGACAAGAATCCGAATTCGAATCGCGCTGGGAGTGGCAGGACGGGACCTGGTATCTGGCGATGGACCAGGAGATCGTCGAACGCGCCGGCAGCATGGAAAAAAGTGTCGTCCCTCCCATCGGGAGATGAGAGGGACGACGGAACCTGGAACCAAGAGACCCAAGGCACTCGGGACTGAAGGTCCCAGAAGGGAGTCAGCGCGACATTCTCGTTCGCTTGATCGCTTCTGCGATCAAGAACTAGATCCTCCCCTCGAGGAAATCAACCAAAGCAGCGGCGCGTGCCGCGTTCGGCGAGGGGGGTGTTTCACGTGTAAGAAAACTCCTTCGGGAGATCGCAACCAACAGGAGACTTCTCCATGAAGTTCACCCGAATTCTCAGCGTCACCACGCTGGCGGTGCTCGCCGCCGGCCCCCTCGCTCTGGCCGGTGGCCGCAACCCGGGCAGCACCCTCGTGTTCCCGGTGCAGCGGTCCGGCCAGGGCTGGTTCACGATCGTCAGCGTGACGAACACCAACGTCAACCCGCTCGGCGGCGCGACGCGGGTCCACTACGAGTACGTCAACACGATCTACAATCCTGCCGAGACCCAGCAGCCCCTCGGCTGCACGATCTTCGACCGCATCGAGTACTTCACCGCGGCCGACACCCTGTCGGTCGTCACGAGCTGCCACAACGCGACCGCGGGCCAGCAGCAGGGCTACCTGGTGGTTTCCGCCCAGGATCCGACCAAGTTCGGCGTTCCCTGGTCCCACAACTGGCTGATGGGCTCCGAGCTGGTCCTGAACGGTTCGGGCGGCATGTACTCGATCAACGCGATTCCTTTCGAGGCGATTCCGGCGGCCGGCCTGGCCACGGACGTTGACGGCGACTTGGAGCTGGACTTCAACGGCGTCGAGTACGAGGGCATTCCCGAGACGCTCTACATCGACTCGTTCATCGCGCTCGCCGGCTCGCAGCTCGCGCTGATCAACCTGACCGGGACCCCGGACGCGCTGGTCACGGTGCAGTTCGACGTGTGGAACGACAACGAGTTCCCGCTCTCGACGACGAAGCTCTTCAAGTGCTGGTTCGACGAGCGTCTGGTGAACGTCAGCCCGCTGTTCGACCAGTTCTTCCTGTTCAACAACACCCCGGACGATCCCGAGGAGTTGGATCTCGACTGCAACAACATCAACGACGCCGAGACCGGTTGGGCGCGCATCAATGGCGTGGTCGCCAACTCGCCGTTCAGCCCGCCGATCCCGAACCCGGCTCTGCTCGGCAGCATCACCTCCGGCCCGCAGGGTCCGATCAACGGTGGCCACCTCCTCTGGGAGTCGAAGGCCAAGCAGTTGAACGGCACCTTCCTCGGTTCGTAGTTCACGCTCCGGTTCCCGGGAGGGGTGGGGCGCAACGCTCCGCCCCTTCCGTTCTTTCCGTGCGGGGGCCGCGGCACGCGCCGCGGCCCCGCGCGGGAGGAAGCCGGAAGAAGGAAGACGCGCCATGCGCCCGCGACACATCCTGATCGGCATCATCCTGACGATCGCGCCGCTTCTCGTCGCGTCCGCCGAGGAGCCGCTGCGGCTGGAGGCGCCCGCGGGCATCGACCAGCCCTGGCTCGACCAGGCGGCGGCCTTCGTCACCCGCAGCGAGTACCTTCCCTCCGCCAGCGCCGATGGCACGCTGCAGGCGCCGAACCGCGCGCAGGGCTTTCGCGCGCGCTTCGCCGCCGAGGGGGTGCTGCTCGCGCCGCGCCGCGATGGGGGCGCGGGCCCTTTGCTGTCGCTGCGCCTTGCCGCGGCCGGCCGCCGCGGCGCCGCAGCGCTCGTGGCGCAGGCCGCGCCGCGCGCCGAGGGCGCGCGCGTCGAGTACGCGCGGCCGCGGGGATTGATCGAGTGGTACGAGAACGGGGAGCACGGCCTGGAACAGGGGTTTCTGTGGCCTTCGCCGCCGCCAGGCGAGGGCGAGCTGGTGCTGCAGGTCGCGGTCGAGAGCAACCTCGAGGCGCGGCCCGCCGCGGACAGGATCGAGTTCCTTGACGGCGCGGGGCGCGCCGTGCTCGCGTACAGCCAGCTCGAGGTCCGGGACGCGCGCGGCGCGCGCGTCGCGGCGCGCATGCAGTGGACGGACGGCGCCATCGAGCTGATCATCGACGACCGGGGTGCGGTCGCGCCGTTGCTCGTCGACCCCCTGCTCACCGGCCCGGGCTGGTCGGCGGAAGGGAACGAACAGGACAGCGAGTTCGGGCTGGCGGTCTCGACCGCCGGCGACGTGGACGGCGACGGCTACGCGGAGGTCGCGATCGGCGCGCCGCGCTTCGACGGGGGACAGGCGGACCAGGGCCGCGTCTTCGTGTTCCAGGGCTCGGCCAAGGGCCTGTCAGCGCAGCCGGCCTGGATCCGCGGCGGAGAGCAGATGGGCGCGCGGTTCGGGCACGCGCTGGCGGCCGCGGGAGACGTGGACGGCGACGGATTCGCCGATCTCCTGGTGGGCGCGCCGGAGCACGATCACGGCGAGATGAACGAGGGCCGCGTGTTTCTCTTCCGCGGCTCGTCAACCGGCCCCGAGGCCTCGGCTTCATGGATCGCCGAGCTCAATCAGGCGGGCGCGCGGCTCGGCGTGTCCGTGGCGTCGGCCGGCGACGTGGACGGAGACGGCTACTCCGACGTGCTCGCCGGCTCTGACCGGCAGAACAATCACGCCGGCCGCGTGCATCTCTGGCGCGGCGGTCCGACTGGACCGGCGGCCCTTCCTGACTGGATTGCGGACGGCAGCCAGCCGGACGCGAACCTCGGCGCGAGCGTCGCGGCCGCCGGCGACGTGGACGGCGACGGCTTCGCCGACGTGCTCGCCGGCGCGCCCGGCCAGGGCGCTGCGCCCCTCGGCGCCGGGCGCGCGGTGGTGTATCGCGGCGGAGCCGGCGGCCCGAGCGCGGCCGCGTTCTGGACGTACGACGGCACGCAGGAGAACGGCCGCCTCGGCTTCTCCGTGGCGCCGGCGGGCGACGTGAACGGCGACGGCTTCGCCGACGTGCTCGCCGGCGCGCCGGGCGAATCAACCTCGTATCCGGGCGAAGGCCGCGCGCACGGTTTCCACGGCTCGCCCGCTGGTCCTTCCGCCGCTCCTGACTGGACCGGCACGGGCGGGAGCGTCGGCGCCGCTTTCGGCCGTTCCGTCTACACGGCGGGCGACGTGAACGGCGACGGCCTGGCCGACGTTCTGATCGGCGCGCCGTTCCACAGCGGAGCCCACGCCTTCGAGGGACGCGCGGCACTCTATCCCGGATCCCAGGCGGGCCTCGCTCCCGAGGCCGCGTGGTCCGTGCACGGGGACGCTCCCTCCGCCTGGCTCGGACTGGCCGTGGCGCCCGCCGGCGACGTCAACGGCGACGGCTTCGGCGACATCCTGATCGGCACGGCCAGCCACGGCGGCAGCCCGGCCTCCGAGGGCGGCGCGCTCGTGTTCCACGGCGCGCCGGCCGGTCCTGCCCAGAGCAGCACCTGGTCGTTTTCGGGCGCGGAGAACGGCGAGCAGCTCGGACTGACCGTCGCGGCCGCGGGCGACCTGGACGGCGACGGCTTCGGCGACGTGCTCGTCGGCGCTCCGGGCTTCGACGGCGGCCTCGTCGATCAGGGGCGCATCCTCTTCTTCCGCGGAGCGCAGACCGGGCCGGCAACGAGCCCGGACTGGTGGGCGGCCGGCGGCCAGGCTGGAGCGCGCCTCGGCGCCGCATTGGCGGCGGCCGGGGACGTGGACGGGGACGGCTTCATCGATCTCCTGGCCGGCGCTCCGGGTTTCGACGGCGCGGCCGGCGCAGACGCGGGCCGTGCCTTCCTCTATCGCGGAGCTCTTGCCGGGCCCTCGGCCCCGGCCGCCTGGCTCCAGGAGGGCGACCAGGCGGGCGCGCGCCTGGGCGAAGCCGTGGCCTCGGCCGGCGACGTGGACGGCGACGGGTACGCCGACGTCCTCATCGGCGCCCCGGGCCGGAACGGCGCCGCGGGCGCGGCCGCCGGTCAGGTGCGGCTGCATCGCGGCGGATCGGGCGGACTCGAGTCCCTTCCCTGGTGGAGCGCGGACGGGATCGAGGCGGGCAGCGGCTTCGGCTCGGCCCTCGCGTGCGCGGGCGACGCCAACGGCGACGGGTGGAGCGACTTCCTCGCCTCGGCTCCCGCGTGGTCGGGAGCGCTGCCGCTGCAGGGCCGGGCTGATCTCTACTACGGGTCTGCGACGTCCGCGCCCGCGCTCGGTTGGACGGCGGCGGGCAGCAGCCCAGGCGCCGCGCTCGGTGCACGCGCGGCCGGCGCGGGCGACGTGGACGGCGACGGCTTCCAGGATGTCGCGCTCGCCGCGCCGGGCGACGGCGCCGGCGGTCCACTGGGCGGCCAGGTGCGGCTCCACCTGGGTTCCTCCTCAGGTCCCGGCGCGGCTCCCGACTGGACATGGAGCCCGGGTACGCCCGCGGCCGAAGCAGGACGCGGCCTCGCTGGCGCGGGCGACGTGGACGGCGACGGCCGCGCCGATCTCATCGTTGGGCTTTCCGCGGCCGGAGGAACGGCCGCGATTCTCTTCTCCGGCACGGACACCGGTCTGACCGCGGATCCGGTCTGGGCTGCGGCCGCGCTGCCGGGGCTGTCCGGGCAGGAAGCGTGGTCGGTCGATTCGGCCGGGGACGTGAACGGGGACGGCTGCGCGGACCTGCTGCTCGGCTTGCCCGACGGCTCGGGGGGAAGCCCGAGCCGCGGCCGTGCGCTCGTGGTTCACGGCAACTTCGGCGCCGGCGCGACGCTCGTCGCGCGCCAGCGGCGGCTGGATGGCGGCGCTCCGGTGGCCCCGCTCGGGCCAGCGGAGGACGGCCTCCTGCTGCTCGCCAGGGGGCGGAGCCCCTTCGGGCGCGGGCCGGTCCGCCTCGAGTGGCAGGCCTGCGCCCCAGGCCAGACGTTTGGCGCAGCGGCGGCGTACGGCCCCTGGCTCGATTCGGGCGTGGCCGGAGTCGATCTGGCGGGGGCGCTCGAAGGGCTCGCGCCCGGGCGCCACGCCTGGAGACTGCGCCTGCGGCCCAGCCCGCGCGCCTTCCCGCTCGCGGCCGCCGGGCCGTGGCGCTCGGTCCCGCGCGACGCGCACATGAGCCCGAACGTCACCGTGGTTCCGGCGCTCTCCGACCTCGTTCTTGGCGATGCCTCCTCGATGGAGGTGCAGTTCGTCCTGGGAGGGCCCCTTCCGGGCGAGCGCACGCGCAGCCTCGCGAACGCGGGAGCGGCGGGCAGCTCCCTCGACTGGACCGTCCAGGTGGCGCCGCCCTCTCCGTGGCTTGCCGTTCTGCCGGCCGCGGGGGGCGGGCTTCTGGCGGGCGCTCCGCCCGCGCTCGTCGCGTTCCAGTTCGACCCCGCTCTCGCGGCCGTGGGCGCGAACGTGGCCACGGTGCGCTTCGTGAACGGCTCCGACCCAGAGGACACGGAGTCGCTCGTGGTCCTGCTGCAGGTCGACCAAGCCCAGCCGAAGCTCGCGGTCGCGCCGGCCGGCCTCGTCTCCTTCCAGCACGTGCTGGGGACTCCTTTTCCCGCTCCGCTGAAGCTCGCGGTCGCGAACGCCGGGGAGCCGTACTCGACGCTCGCATGGAGCGCAGCTCTCAGCGCCCCGGCCTCATGGCTCGGCGTGGCGCCCCTGTCCGGCGCGCTGGTGAACGGCGGCGCGGGCAGCACGGCGAGCGAGGACGTCTGGCTCACGGTCCAGCCAGCCGGCCTCGCTCCCGGCACGCACGCGACCACGCTCGCGTTCACGGCCGCGGGCAGCGCGGGCGCGATCGACGTGCCGGTGGAGTTGGTCGTGGTGCGTCCGCCGGCCGACCTCTGCCTCAGCGACGGCTCGCCGCTCGACCTGACGTTCACGCTGGGAGGCGCGCCGCCGGCGCCAATCGCGCGCTTCGTCCAGAACTGCGGGCCGCCCGACTCGCGCCTGGATTGGTCGGCCGCGGCCGTGCTGCCGGCGGCGTGGCTCGTCGTGGATCCGCCCGCGGCCGAGGACCTGCCCGGCGGGGCGGCCCAGGCGGCCTCGGTCCGCGTGGAGCCGGCGGGGCTTGCCGCGGGCGCGTACGCCGCGACCCTGCGTTTCGCCAACGACGCCGCTCCGGGCGACGTCGAGTACGTGCCCGTGTCCCTCACGGTCCTGTTCGGGCCGGGCGTTCTGTGCGTCGGCGGTCCGCAGTCCGTGAACGTGGAGTACGTGCTCGGCAGCGCCGCTCCGGCTCCGGTGTCGTTCACGCTCAAGAACTGTGGTCCTGATCCGTCTGCCCTGGACTGGACGGCCGGGGTGCTGTCCGGGGGCTTCGCCTCGCTCTCGCCCGGCGCGGGAGCCGCCCTGCTGGCCGGAGAGGAGCAGCCGGTGGCCTTGCTGCTCGATCCGACCGGGCTTTCGCCCGGCATGCACTCCGCCCTGGCGCGCTTCCAGAACAGCGACGTGCCCGTGGAAGAGGTCGTGGTCCCGGTGACGCTGCACGTCGTCGAACCGCCCGCCGACCTGGTGCTCGAGGATTCCGCGGAGCTGACCGTTTCCCACGTCGTGGGCCAGGCCGCGCCCGCGCCGCTGACCGTGCATGTGCTGAACGCGGGCAGCCCGCTCTCCACCTTGCACGCGGGCGCCATTCCCTCGCCGTCCGTCTCGTGGCTCGCGCTGGCGCCGCCGAACGCGGTCATCCCCGGCCAGGAGTCGCGGCCGTTCGGCCTGACCCTCCAGCCCAACGGCCTGCCGGACGGAGACTACCCGGCCATGGTCCGCTTCGAGAACGCGCTCGATCCTGCCGACCACGCCGACCTCACCGTGCGCCTGCTCATCGGCAACCCGGTCTTCCGGCCGGGCGATCGCCTGCTCGCGCAGTTCTCCGGCGCGGGCGGCGCGGCCGAGGCCGGCTTCGACGGCCTGGAGAGGATGAGGCTCAGGCTCTCGTTCCTGCCGGGCGGCGGCCAGCGCACGCTTGTTTCGCTGCTCGACCCGAGCGCGCAGGCGGTGGAGTCGTGGCTGGTGGAGCACGGCGCGAAGACGGTGAAGCGGTCGGCGAAGCTGCCGGTCACGGGCCGCTACACGCTGCGCATCCAGGTAGTCGAGGGTCCGTCCGGCGTCGTGGAGATCAAGACCGGCCGCACGCTGCCGAGAGCGGCGCGCGCGCGCGTGAGACGGCACATCGGTCCGGAGGCGGACGGGTTCGCGAAGCTGCCGGTCCTGGCGCTGCCGGAAGCGTCCCTGGACCTGACCGCGCGGCCGGGCAAGCACTTCGCCGGACCTCTGCACCTCGGAATCGAGGACCCGGGCGGCGCCGAACTCGACGCGAGCGGCTTCCTGGAGACCTTGGCGAGCGGCGCGCTCCGCGTCACCGGCCTGCCTCTCGCGCAGGGCGGGCGCTACGCGCTGCGCGTGGGGGGCTTTGGCGCGCCAAGCGCCAGGGCGCGGATCACGCTGCGCCCGCGCCAGCCGCCCGAGGGCGAGGGCGTGCTCGTGCTGCCCGTCATCGTTCCGTGAAGCGTGCCTTCACGCCCGCGGCGCGGCCGGTCAGAAGCCGGCGTTGAAGAGGGGCAGCCAGCGCGCCCAGGCCGGGTTGGTGGGGATGTGGTTCAACAGGCCGAGCTGGAAGGAGAAGCCCTCGAGCTGCTGCGACTGGTTGTACACGCCGATGGTGACGCCGCGCTGGCTCTCGCGCACGAGGTTGTAGCCGGCGATCTGCACGCCTTTGAGCCGATCGGACTGAGTCCTGATTCCGGCGAGTGCGACGCCGTTTACTTCGTCGCCCTTCGCGGTGAAGAACGCGGCCGACATGCCGTTCAAAGCTCCGCGCGACGGCTCCGGCGGCGCCTGCGCCGGCGCGTTGTCCTGGTGCTGCTCCACGTCGTAGCCGACGTCTGCCGGGATCCTGGAGAACCAGTGGACCTCGGCCGCCTCCGGCTCGCCTGCGACCACCCGGAAGCCGGCGAAGTTGAAGCCCAACAGGTCGCCGCCGGCCACGACGTTGCCCAGCCCGAAGTTGAGTCCTGTCATGTCCCTGCGGGCCAGGTTGACCAGGCCGCCGAGGTTGAATCCGGTCGCGTTGCCGATCGCGCTGTTGAACAGCAGGGCGAAGCTCAGGCCGCGCACGTCGCCTTCCGCGAGGTTGAGAAGGCCGCCCACGCGCGCTCCCCACACGTCGCCCCCCGCGGCCGTGCCAAGTCCCCCGAAGTGCAGACCGATCATGTTGCGGCCGCTGAAGGCAAGGCCGAGGCTGCCGCCGAGGCCGGTCAGGTCGTGAGCCGCCCAGGTGGCCAGGCCGCCCAGCGAGATGCCGGTCAGGTCGCCCGCGCTCGGCCAGATCAGGCCGAAGGCGAGGCCGTTGACCGAGGACCCGCCGATCTCGCGCGGAGTCCAGAAGGTGAGGTTGAGGCCGTTGATGCGCTGGATGTGGTCATCCTGCAGGTTGAAGCGCAGGCCGGTCCACTCCGGGGAGTTGCCGAACGACAGGCCGCACTCGTTGTAGCCGAGGTCGACGGAGAAGGGGTCGTGCGCTGCTGGCGGCGCCTCGCTGGCCTCCTGGCGCGCCGTCGTCGCGCAGCCGGTGACAGCGAGCAGGATGAGGAGCGGACGCATGCTCATCAGGTTCCCTCCACGTGCTGGACCCGTCAACCTCTGACCACCACGGCGCCAGCGTAAACGATCCGCGGCCCGCCGGAACAACAATCCGCCGGCCGCGGCGGCGCCGCTCACTCGACGAGCGCGCGCGCCGCGCACAGTACTCGTTCCCAGTCGAAGGCCGGGCCCGGGTCGACCTTTTGGTCGGTGACGTGCAGGTGTCCGACCAGGCCGGAGAAGCGCTCGAGCTCCTCGGGCGCGAGCATGCCGGTGCGCACGTTCCCCGCGGCGTCGCGCGGAGCGTCGAGCGCGATCCGCGGCAGGACGCGGTGCAGCGCGGCGGCGAGCTTGGCCAGGGCCGCGTACTGCTCCTCGGTGAAGTCGTACTGGTAGTGCGTGGCGCCCTGCACCGAGCCGGAGATCAGAGCCGCGCGCGCCGGCCGCGCCACGAAGAGGGGGGTGCGGACCCCGGTTCCTCCCGGCCGCTCGGGAAACACGACGTAGGGGCCGCACGCGTCCAGCGCGTACCAGCTCGTCAGGTTCGCGGCGTTCGCGTCCGGGTAGGCGCCGATGTTGGCGATCTCCACGCCCACGGAGCGGTCGTTCGCTTGCGCCGCGTGCCAGGCGCGCTCCTTGAGGTCGAGCGTCTGGTAGATCGTGCCGTCCACGTCGAGCAGGAAGTGCACCGACAGGCAGCGCCGGTCGTGCAGGACCTGGAAGCAGCGCCGCGAGGCGCCGCAGGCGTCATAGTGGATGACGAAGAGGTCGACGTGCTGGGCCAGCTCGCGCGCCGTCCAGCCGCGGCGCGCCACTCTGCGCCGCGTCCATTCCGGGAGGTGGAGGCGCAGCGAGTGATAGTGCGCCTTCACTTCCCAGGCGGCGAGCTCCTCCGCGGTCATCTCCTCGGGGAAGCGCGGTTCGACGCGATAGGCGTCGTATCCGCCCGGGTCGTTCCAGAGCACCACCGGCGTGCCGGTGTGGAAGAGCTCTCCGCAGACCGAAATCTCGTCGCCGCGGCGGGCGAGGGGCTCGCCCGGAGCGGGCGCGCTCGCGCAGCCGCAGCTGGCGATGAGCAGCAGGGTCGCAAGGTGCGCGGGGAGGCGCGCGCCGCCCCCGCGGAGGCGGCGCACCCGCGCCGAGCTGAATCTCCTTCTCGTTCGTCGCATGCGGCCTCGCACGGGCCGCCATTGGAATCCGGCGCGGGCCGGTTGTCCACCGGTTGCCGGCCGCCGCCCGGGCCGTTAGCCTGGCTTTTCGCCACCTTCACGCGTCTGGCCGGCCCTCGTCGCCGAGGTTGTCGTCGCTCGTCGTCAAGAACTCCATTGAGTTGACTTCCTCCTCGCGTCTCAACCCTCGCTGGTTCCATCCCGCGGCGAGATGGAAAATTGGGCCGATTCACGCGAGACGGTGGTGAGAAGACCAGGCTAGATTTCGGCGGCGCGTGCCGGCCGGCGTCCCCTCTCCTCCGCCGAGTGGAATCGAGGTCATGATCGAGCGCCTGCAGAAACTGAGCGTCAGCAAGCGGCTGTCCAGCATCAAACTGCGCGGCCGGATCCTCTTCCTCACCGAGGACCCGGAGCTGATCCGCCGGCAGCTGCGCGGCGAGGACCTGCGCTGGGAGCCGTCGCTCAAGCTGCGCGACGACATCTCGACCGACGAGATCACGCCGGCCTGGATCTGCTACCACTACGACGACCGGCTGGGCGACTTCCCCTACACCGGCCTCAAGTGCGGCGGCGTGCTGCCGATCGGCGAGGGCGACGTGCGCCGCGGCGGCTTCGTCGCCTGCGTGTCGGGCAAGCGCCGCGGCAAGGGCTCGAGCCGCGAGCAGTCGCCTTACGCCGAGATGGCGGCCGGGATCCGCATCGTCATCGCCGAGAACATCGAGCGCATCTACCGCCAGAACTGCCAGAACCTCGGCATGCTGGTGTGCAGCGACTTCGACCTCATCGACGCCATCCGCGCCGGGAAGGAGATCCCGCTGGCGCGCTTCACCGCGGGTGAAGACCTCATCACGCGCCAGATCGTGGAGTACGGCGGCCTCTTCGAGTTCAACGTGGCGCGCGCGCGCGGCGAGGCGGAGATGCCGGCGCTCGCGCGCGCGCCGCGGCCGCTCAACCTCGCCGAGAAGATCATCGCCCGGCACATGGTCGCCGACTTGAAGAACGACCGGGTCGGCGCGCCCGTGGTGCGCCCGGGCGACGCCGGCTTCGTGCGCACGGACATCCGCTTCAGCCACGAGTACGTCACGCCCATGGCGGCCATGGCTTTCGAGGCGCGTCTCGGCGCCGAGGCGCGCGTGCGCCAGCCCTCCTCGGTCATCTTCTTCCGCGACCACCTCACCTTCCTCGCGGACGTCATGCCGCCGGAGAAGGCGCACTTGCTGCGGTTGGCCGGCGAGCTGGCGGCCAAGCAGCAGCGCTTCGCCGCGCTCCAGGGGATCACCCTGCACGGCGAGACCAAGAGCGGCGGCTCGGAGGCGATCTGCCACGCCAAGGTGCTCGGCGACTACGCCGCGCCCGGCCAGGTCATCATCGGCTCGGACTCGCCCACGCCGCATTCGGGCGCGATCGGCTGCCTGGCGTTCGGCGTGGGCACGACCGCCGTGTTCAACGGCTGGGTGACGCAGGACACGCGCATCACCGTGCCCGAGTCGGTGCTGATCAAGGTCGAGGGCGAGCGTGCCGCCGGCGTGACGGCGAAGGACTTCATGCTCAGGATCCTGGCTCATCCGCAGGTCAAGAGCGGCGCGATGATCGGCAAGATCGTGGAGTACGGCGGCTCCGCGGTGCGCTCGTTCGACATCGACGAGCGCGCCACCATGACCAACATGGCCGCCGAGATCGGCGCCTTCACCGGCATCGTCGCGCCCGACGACAAGACGGTGGAGTTCCTGGCCGCGCGTGGCCTGGGACGCGCCGCGGCGCGGCGGCTGTGCTCCGAGTGGCAGTCCGATCCCGGCTGCGAGTACGCGGACGTCATCGAGATCGCCGCGAGCGAGATCGAGCCTTTGGTGGCGACGCCGGGCGACCCGGGAAACGGGGTGCCGGTGCGCAGCCTGGGCGAAGTGAAGATCGACATCGCCTACGGCGGCTCGTGCACCGCCGGCAAGAAGGCGGACATGGACATGTACGCGCGCGTGCTCAAGCGCGGCCTCGAGCAGGGGCGCAGAGTCCATCCCGAGGTGGCCTTCTGGATCCAGTTCGGCTCGGCCGAGGTCAAGCGCTACTGCCAGGAGAAGGGCTACCTCGAGCTCTTCGAGCAGGCCGGCGCGCGCACCATCGAGCCGTCCTGCGGCGCGTGCATCAACGCCGGGCCCGGCGTCTCGACGAAAGCCGCGCAGGTGACGATATCGGCGATCAACCGCAACTTCCCGGGACGGAGCGGCCCGGGGCAGATGTACTTGGCGAGCCCTCTGACGGTGGCGGCCTCGGCCCTGGCGGGGAAGATCGTCGCCTTCGACGCCTGATGCGGGCGCGCCTGTCCGGAGGGAGGCCGCGCGCCCGCGGCCAGGCGGTGGCGTGCGCCATGGACGGTCCGCGCGAAGGACGGACGTTCTCTTGGAATCGCAGCGCGCCACACCTGTCCTCGAATCAGCGGTATTCCCGCCCGATTGGAAGGGACGTCGCCGGCATTGCCCGGGCGGGCGGCCGTCAATCGTCTTTCGCCCGCCTTGGCGCAACTCGATGACGGTCCGGCGGTTTCTAGGACCCATGTTCTGGCGCACGCAACCGTTGACTTCTCATCCGGGCCTTTCGATCCAGTCCCAGACTCGCGAACGCCGATAGCGTTGCGACCAAGGCAACAGGATCAACACACAACTGGGAGTTGACTCCAATGAAGATCACGAAGTGGCTCGTGACACCTGTGGCCGTCGCGCTCGTCCTGGCCTTCACGGCGGATCAGGCTCTTGCCCAGGGAGGCAAGGGCGGCAGGGGGGGCAAGGTCGGCGGCGGAGCGAAGAAGCCGTCCGTGCAGCTGCCGGGCGGCGGGGCGGGCTGCGGCAAGCCGCATGTCGGCGGGGGAGGGTCGTTCAAACCGGGGGGCGGCGGGATCTCGCTCGGCGCCGGGAAGAAGCCGGGCTGCGGCGCACTTCCGGGCGCAGGCGGCGCGGGGCTCGGCAAGGGCGGTTCCGCAGCCGGCGGCGGCGCTTTCACCGCGGGCTTCGGCAAGATGAGGAAGGGGGGCTCGGCCCTCGGCTCGGGCGGCAGCGGTCCGTTCAGCGGGGGCCTGGGTTCAGGCAAGGGCTCGTCGACCTTCGGCTCGGGCGCGAGCGGCACGGGATCCACGGGCGGCGGCCTGGGCGGCAGCGGGCCGTTCAGCGGCGGCCTGGGTTCAGGCAAGGGCTCGTCGTCCTTCGGCACGGGCGCGAGCGGCACGGGGTCCACGGGAACCGGCTCCACGGGCAGCGGCTCGACCGGCAGCGGCCCGTTCGGGTCTGGCACGGGCCCGGGCAGGGGCTCGTCGTCCTTCGGCTCGGGCGCGAGCGGCACGGGGTCCACGGGGACAGGAGCCACGGGGACGGGTTCCACCGGAACCGGGTCCACGGGCACGGGCTCGACCGGCGGCGGCACGGGCGGCGGGTCGTCATCCTCGGGCAGCTCCAGCGGCTCCGGTTCTTCCGGCAGCTATGACTGGGACTGGGATTGGGACTGGGACGTCGACGTGGACCATGACGTGGGATACGCCTGGGGCGGGTCGCACATCGTGCCTTCCGCCTGGGCCTACGCGGTGTCCGTTCCAACGTTCGCGTCGGTCTACGGCGTCTGCCCGGCCTACTACTCCTGGTACTACCCGCCCGCATCCAGCGCGTCAGTGACCTACGTGTATCCGACCGACTCC
>JACQZJ010000015.1:0-24658 GCA_016213895.1 Planctomycetota bacterium
CGGCCCGCGGCCGGTGCGCGCGCGCCTGGGGCCGCGCGTCCTGCCCTGGCAGGAGGCCGGGGACCCGGCCGCCTCGTGGGCGGAGTGCGCGGAGATCGCGCGTGAAGCAGTGGAGTAGACTGGCGCCGAGCGAGGGCGATGGCAGAGCGAGGCAAGGACCCTTGACGTCTGGCCGGTGCGACGCGGGCGCGCGGCGCCTGTGCATTCACTACGTGGCGAACGTGCGCCTGCCGAGCGAGCGCGCCAACGCCTGCCAGATTTTCGCCCAGTGCGACGCGCTCGCCGCGCGCGGCCACGAGGTGCGGCTGATCGCGCCGCGCCGCCGGAACCGCTTCTCCCTGGGAGACGGCGAGATCGCCAGCTACTACGGCCTGCGCGCCGCGCCGCGCCTCACGCGCCTGTTCACCGTCGACCTGATCGAGGCCTTCCCGCCGCGCTTGCAGCGCCTGCCCTTCGTGCTGCAGGCTCTGACGTTTGCCTGGGCGGCGCGGCGTTGCCTGCGGCAGGAGGGCGCGGCCGTGGTCTACACGCGAGATCCCTGGGCCCTGTTCCTGCTGGCGCGCGAGCGCAGCGCGCCGTGGCGGCTCTTCTACGAGGCGCACGACCTGCCGGAGCGCGCTGGCCAGAGGCAGCGCCTGCTCGGTGCGCTCGGCCGGAGCGCGGGCGTGGTGGCGATCACGCGCGGCCTGCGCGCCGATCTCGTCGCGGGCGGAGCGCGCGCGGCGGATATCGAGGTCCTGGAGGACGGGTTCGATCCGGCGCGCTTCGCCGCGCTGCCGGACAAGGGCGCGGCGCGCGCGCGGCTCGCGCTCGATCCAGCGCGGCCGCTCGCGGTGTACGCCGGCCACCTCTTCGCCTGGAAGGGCGCGGACACGCTGGTCCGGGCCGCGGCGCTGTCCGCGCGCTTCGACGTCCTGCTCGTGGGCGGCAGGCCCGAGGACCGGCGGAGGGTCGAGGCGGTCGCGCGCGGCCTGAAGGCCGCGAACGTGCGCCTCGTCCCGCCGGTCGAGCCGGGCAAGGTGCCGCTCTTCCTCGCGGCCGCGGACGTGCTCGTGCTTCCGAACTCCGGGAGGCAGGCGATCTCCGCGCGCTACACCTCGCCCTTCAAGCTCTTCGAGTACATGGCGGCCGGAAGGCCGATCGTGGCGTCCGACCTGCCTTCCTTGCGCGAGGTGTTGGACGAGAGCACGGCCTTGTTCGTCGCGCCGGACGATCCGGGGGCCCTGCGGCAGGGCATCGAGCGCTGTCTCGACGATCGAGAGGCCGCGGCCGCGGCGGCGCGGCGCGCGCGGGAACGCGTCCAGCGCTACGCCTGGGATGCGCGCGCCGAGCGGCTCGAGCGGTTCCTTTGCGCACGCGTGGCGGGCGGGGAGGGCCGGCCATGAAGGCGCGAAGAGGCGCGCTCCTCGCCGTCCTGGGGGCGGCCCTGCTGCTGCGCGTCCTGGCCATCGACCACTCCCTGCCCTACAAGTTCGTGGCCGACACGCACGTGGTGCGCGGCGCGCTCGGCATGGCCAGCACGCGGGACCTGGCGCCGCCCGCCGGGACCTTCACTTCCTACCCGTATCTGCTGCCGTACCTGCTGCTGCCCGAGTACGCGGCCCTCTACGCCGCGGGCCGGGCGCTCGGGACGTACGCGAGCGCCGAGGACTTCGGCGCCAAGATCACGGACGATCCCACGCCGGTCTGCTTGATCGCCCGCGGGCTGGTCGTGCTGTTCGGGATCCTGGGAGTGCTGCTCGCCTATCGCGTGGGGCGGCGCGTGCTGGGGCGCGCTGAGGGGCTGCTCGCGGCCTACCTGGTGGCGACCTCGTTCCTCCTGGTGCACCTCGGCAAGAGCGAGCGGCCCTGGGTGCCGCTCGTGACGCTCGTGCTGTTCACGGCCGAGCGCGCGCTGGCGTACGCGCGCCGGCCGCGGCTGCGGCGCGCCCTGCTCATGGGCGCGGCTGCCGGCCTGGCCATGGCCTGCCATCAGAGCGGCGCGCTCGCCGTGCTCCTGCCCGCGGCCGCGGTCCTGGCGAGCTTGCGGGGCGGGGTGGCGCGCGCCGCGCGGAACGCGGTCCTGTCTGCGGCCGCCTTCGCCCTGTGCGCATTGGTCATCGGCTTTCCTTGCTTGCTGCGCGGCAAGAGCGCGCAGGTGGGAGTCCAGACCGAGCAGGAGGTCGAGGGCAAGTTCGACCTGGGCGGGCAGTCGTTCGGGCTCGAGAGCTTCGGCGTCACCAACACGTTCCGCGTCCCGCTCGGCGTGGACGACGAGCTCTTCAACCCACGGCGCCGCGATCCTGCCTTCCGCGAGTCCCTGAACATGGAGCCCGGCGACAAGCTGGTCCTCTACGTCGGCAGGTTCTGGAGCGAGAAGGGGATCGATGCTGGTGCTCGCGGTCTATCCGCTCGTCGTGGTCGTGCTCTTTCTCTTCTACGAGGGCACGCACGTGCGCTACCTGAGCACGGCCGTGCCCTTCCTCGCGCTGTCTGGCGGCGCGGGCGCGGCGCGCCTCCTCCGGCGCGGGTCGATGGCGCGCGGCGTGGCGCTGCTCCTGCTGCTTCTGCCGCTCGTGCAGGCGGCGCGGCTTTGCTGGGTGATGCGCGGCGAGGACACGCGCGTGGAGATGCTCGCCGAGGTGGCGGCGCGGGTCGAGCCGGGCGCCTGCATCGCGGTCGAGGCGTATGGCCCGCCGCTGCGCTTCTCGGCCGATGCGCTCGCCCTTTTGAAGGAGCGCGGCAAGTGGACGGCGCGCCTCGAGGAGCGCGAGGCCGCGGGCCTGACGCCCCGCGATCCGCGGCGGCCGGCCTACGCGGTGGTTCCGCTCGAGCGCTTCTACGAGTTCGCCTCGGTCTGGCCGCACCAGTGGCTCGACGAGCCGGACCGCGACAAGCCGGTGGAGGAGTTCCTGGACGAGGTCGGCGCGCGCTACCTGGTGACCGTCGACCGCCGGCCCGGCGCGCCGCGCAACTCGGCGCTCGACGACCTGCTGGCGCGGCGCGGGCGCCTCCTGGTCGCGGTGCGCCCCTGCGGCGCCTCAAACCCGGGCGAGGCCAACCTGCCGATGGACCCGTCCCTGCCGCTCCTCGCCATCTGGCGCGTCAGCCGTCCCGGTCCGCTGCTCGCGCTCTGGCGCATCGAGTAGCGGCTTCGCGCGCCGCTGGCGCGCTCTGGAGGAGTACGCTGGCGGCCGCGCCCGTTTCCACGGACCGCCGCGCGTGCGACGATGGCGGCATGTGCCTGGCGGGGCGCTGAGGGACAGGGCGAGTGGGACACGTCGTTCGATGAAGCCGAAGGACATCGACATCCTCCTTTCGCACTGCCCGCGCTTCCGCTACCCGCAGGACTTCGACCGCGCGAAGTACCACGCCTGGCTCAAGCTCTCGGGCATCACCGGCCGGCCGCGCACCGAGGACGTGCTCGTGAACATCGAGGCGGCTTAGCGCGCGGGCCGCAAACTCCTTTTCCGCAACGCGGGCGTGCTGTTCTTCGCGAAGAACGTCCGGCACTTCTTCGACCAGGCCTACATCACCTGCCTGCTCGCCAAAGGCGGGGACAAGGTGCACATCCTCGACCGCAAGGACTTCGATGGGGGCATCGTGTCCGACATCGAGGACGCGCTGCGCTTCGTCGAGCGCAACACGCGCACGGCCTACCGTATCGAGGGCCTGAGGCGCGAGAACATCCCCGAGTACCCCATGAAGGCGCTGCGCGAGGCGATCACCAACGCGGTCATGCACCGCGACTGGTTCATCGACGGCGCCAATGTCTTCGTCGAGATCCACACCGACCGGATCGAAGTGGTGAGCCCCGGTGGCCTGCCCAAGGGGATGAGGCTCAGCGATCTCGGCACGAAGAGCGTGCGCCGCAACGCGCTGATCGCGGATCTGCTGCACCGGATCGACTTCATCGAGAAGGCCGGGACCGGCGTCAAGCGCATCCGTGACGAGGCGCGGAAGGGCGGATACCCGGAGCCCGAGTGGCAGGCCGGCGGCTTCACGACGGCGATCTTCAGGCCCAACCCCGAGGTGCGAGCGGCGGCGGGACCCCCAGCGGGACCAAGTTGGGACCATGTAGGGACCAAGTCAGAGCCAAGTCGGGACCAAGCCGAGATCCTGAGGAGCTGCGAGACGGAACAACCCGTTGCAGCGTTGATGCGCATCGTCGGGCGGACGAACCGCACCAAGTTCCGCGATCAGGTCCTTGGGCCCCTGCTCAAGCAGCGCCTGCTCGAGATGACCGTCCCCGACAAGCCACGCAGCAGCCGGCAGAGCTACCGCCTCACGGCGAAAGGCCGCGCCTTCCTGGCGAGCACGAAAGCCGCAAGGGGCTGAGGAGCGAAGCACACATGCCACGCAAGAAGACGACGGGTCAGAAGGCCGAGAAGAAGGTCACGCGCTGTACCTACGACGAGGTCAAGGAGCCGAGGACGCCCGAGACCGGGCACACGCCGCTTCTGCCGGCCGACGAGCAGGTGGTGACGCTGGCGATGGAGAACAGCGGCTGGAGCAAGCCGGCCGACTCGGGCTACGTCTCGGCCTGGTACCTGGACGAGGACTACGACGGCGACTGCTTCGTGGACTGCAAGATGTTCTTCGACTTCAAGAAGGCGCCGAACATCAAGGCCGCGCTCAGGGCCGAGGTCGACCCGGAGGAGTTCACGCTCAAGCTGGCGTCGGAGCCGTTTGCGGTGCGGGGGTACCAGCGCATCGCGGTCAAGGTCGTGGACGTGTACGGCAACGAGTCCACGGTGGTGCGGGAGCTGAACGGCCGATGACCGTCCTGCATGACTTCCAGGGCCTGGCGATCCGGGTCACGGCGGAGCGGCTGGCGCACATCCTCGAGCACCCGGAGATGATGGGGATGGAGGCGGCGATCGCGTCGTCATCTGCGAGGCATACCGGGAGCCGGGCCGGCACTACCAGCTTCTGCCCGGAGGCAGATCGAGGCTCGCCCAGGGCCGGCGGCCGTCGATGCGCTTCTTCGCGTCCGCCAAGGACGTGAAAGGCGGCATCGCTGGCGTCGTCGGCAAGCAGGCGCAGCTCTTCGACGACCTCTCGGCGGCGGCGGCGGAGCTGAACGACTCCGTGAACCGCCTGCGGGAAGAAGTGCGCGCGTGGCGCGAGGCGGGCTACCCGGGCACGGCGGTGGTCACGCGGCGCCTCCTGGAGTGGTGGTTCGAGCGCGGCGAGGAGCGCGCGGCCGTGGGCAAGCGCTTGTTCTTCTGCCAGCAGGAGGCGGTCGAGACCGTCATCTACCTCTACGAGGTCGAGCGGCGGCGCAAGATGCCGGAGACCGGCGACCTCCTGCGCTACGCGCTCAAGCTCGCGACCGGCACCGGCAAGACCGTGGTGATGGCTCTGTTCGTCACCTGGGCGACGCTGCACAAGCGCAAGGTGAGCGGCTCGTCGCTGTCCTCGAGCTTCCTGGTGCTGGCGCCGAACCTCACGGTCCGCGACCGCGTGAGCGGGAAGCCGCGGGGGGACGGGCTCGACCTGGGACGCCGGAGTGATGCCCCCGCGCCGGCTCGTTTCACGTGCCGCGGGGCCAGCCGGCGGCCAGGACGCAGGGGAGTGCGTCTGCTTTTGACCGGCCGTCTCCGGGTGCTATGCTCGCGCGGTCCCGTCACCCGATGGAAAGCCGGCGCAGTTGAGACTTCTTGCCCTCACCCACTCGCTTTCGGACGTCGATGGGGTCGGCAGGTACGGGACGGAGGTGCTGCGGCGCGTGGCGCCGCGCTGCGAGCGCGTCACGGTGCTGCTCGCGCGCAAGCACAGGGGGTTGTCAAAGCGTCTGCCTTCCGGGCTCGACGTGCGCGTGGTCCTGCCGCCCGACTACTTCCTCTACCTGAGCTGGCCGAAGTTCTGGGGCTACTTCCTCGCCCACATGCCGGCCGTGCTCTCGGCCGCGGGCGAGGCGGACGTCGTCCACTGCCTCAGCGACTACCCGCACGCGCTCATGGCCGTGCTCGCTGCGCAGCTCCGCGGCAAGCCGGTGATCGTGTCCGGGCACGGCACCTACTCGGTGGCGCCGTTTCGCTATCCCGTGCATCGCCGCCTCATCTCCTGGGCCTACGCGCGCGCGGACGCCGTGCTCATGGGCAGCCGCTTCGCCCTGCAGCGCCTGGCGCAGGAGCTCCTCCTGCCGCAGGCGCGCGTGGTGCGCTACGGCGTCGATCCCGCGCAGTACCAGGGCGCGCACCTGCTTCTGCCGCCCGCGGGCACGCCGCGGCGCTACGTGCTGACCATCGGCGAACTCAAGGAGCGCAAGGGGCACCACATCTCCATCCCCGCGTTCCTGCAGGCGGCGCGCGCGCACCCGGACGTGGACCTGGTCGTGGTCGGCCGCCACGCGCCTGGAGACGCGTACTTCGAGGCGCGGCGCGCCGAGATCCGCGCCGCGGGCATGGACGCGCGCGTGCGTTTCGTGGGGAATGTGTCAGAGGAGCACAAGCTCGCCCTGCTTGCGCACGCCGAGGCCTTCCTGCTCACGCCGGTGACGAGCGCCGAGGGCGGCTTCGAGGCGTTCGGCCTGGTCTACCTGGAAGCGAACGCGTGCGGCGTGCCAACCGTGGGCACGCGCGGCTCCGGCGCGGAAGACGCCATCCTCGATAACGAGACCGGGTTGCTCGCGGACCGCGACGACGCGAGCGCCGTGGCCGAGCGCCTCTCTCGCCTCCTCGCCGACGCCGATCTGCGCCAGCGGCTGGGCGAAGGCGGCCGGCGCTTCGCCGCGGAAAACGACTGGGAGCGCACCGCGGCCGACATCTCCGGTCTGTACGACGCGCTTCTCGCGGAACGCGCCGGGAAGGGTCGCGCCCCGTGAGCACGGCCCAGGACCCGGACCAGGTCAAACCGCCCGCGGGCAAGGGCGGCAGGATCATGCGCTCGCTGCAGAGGAAGTTCGTGCAGGACACGGTCGTGCTGCAGGTCGGCATGGCCGTGACCATGGCCACGTATCTCTGCACCTCCGTGCTGCTCGCGCGCGGGCTCGGCCCGCACGAGTTCGGGCGCTACACCATCGCCTTCACCCTCTACTCGCTGGTCTACTTCGTGGCCAACCTCGGCGTCACGACCGCGGCCATCTCGCAGTACGCGCGCGCCTGCGGCGAGAAGGACGACGCGGCCAAGATCGAGGTGCTCGCCTCGTTCCTCAAGGCCTTCCTGGTCATGGGGATCGCGATCCTCGTGCTCGGCTACTTCCTGCCCGACGTCGCCGAGTGGTTCTACGCCGACCGCGAAGTGGGCTACTTCGCCTGGGCGCTCTGCCTGCTCGGCCCCCTGCAGATGTTCAATGGCTTCATCCTCGTGGCGCTGCAGGGCGCGCGGCGCATGCGCGACTACGTGCTTTTCGACAACGGCTGCGGCATCCTGCGCACGGTGCTCTTGTTCTTCGCCATCCTCAACTTCGCCGAGCTGTGGGGAGTGGTGCTCGCGACGCTCGCCGCCGGCCTGTGCACGTCGCTGGTGGGGCTGCGCACCTACGGTGCGGTGCGCCGCGAGTCCCAGCCGGGGGACGCGCCCCCGCCGCTTGGCGCCGTGCTCTGCGCCGTGCCGCGCGCGCCGCTCGCGACCCTGTGCCGCTCGGGCGCGCTCATCGCGGTCAACAAGAACGGCAACGAGCTCCTGCGCTGCTTCGCGAACGCGCTCATCGGCAAGGTGGCGGGCACGGTGGAGCTCGCCCACTTCCGCGTGGCCTTCTACTACATCTGGGCGGTGCAGCAGCTCCTCGGCGGGCTCGGGCGCGCGCTTCTGCCCATGCTCGGCTTCCGCCTGGGCACCTCCGGCGGGGACATGAACGCCTTCCGCCGGGACGTGGCGCGCGTGGCCGTGGTCTCCGGCTGCTTCTTCATCCTGATCACCGCGCTGTTCGTGGCGGTCGCCCCCTTCGCGGTGAGTTTCCTCTACGGCGGCGACTACGAGGAAGCGACCCTCCTCATCTTCATCATGGCGATCGGCCACATCGTGCTCGGCTTCTCGGTAGTGTCCGATCCCTTCTACATCTACACCAAGCAGCTCGGCCTCTCGGCGCGCATCAACCTGGCGCAGCTCTTCGTGGTGCTCATCCCGGTGGGCTATGTTCTGATCAAGGCGTACGGCGTCATCGGCGGAGCAGTGTTCACGGCGTTCGGCATGGTCTTCCAGGTCATCCACCTGCTGGTCATCTGGCGCTACTTCCGCCGGCACCGCGGCCTGGCCGCGCTGGAGCCCGGGACACGATGAACAAGACCCTGCTGATGTACGTCACGCCCCCGGGGCAGGACGACGACTTCATCGCCATGCCGCTCGGGATCATCTACCTCGGCGCCATCGTGCGCCAGGCGGGCCTGCCGGTGGAGTGCGTGGACGAGCGCGTCGCGACCGAGGAGGAGGTGAAGGCGGCGATCGCGCGGAACGACATCATCGGCTTCTCCTCGCTCACGCCGCACGTCGGCCGCGCCATCCGCTGGGCAGAGCACGCGCGCTCCCTCGGCAAGAAGGTGATGATGGGCGGGCCGCACGCGACCGTGGACCCGGACACCTTCCTTGACTCGGGGCACTTCGACGTCGTGGTGCGCGGCGAGGCGGAGCACGCCATCGTGCCGGTCATCACTCGTTTCGACGATCGCGCGGCGCTCGGCGAGATCCTGGGCCTGAGCTACTTCGACGGAGGCGGCGCCAAGGCCGCGACGCCCGACCGCCCGCTCATCGCCGAGGAGGAGCTGGACGCCATCCCCTTCCCGGCCTGGGACATGCTCCCCTTCAACCGCTACACCGCGCTGAACCGCGAGCGCCTGTTCTACATCTTCAGCAGCCGCGGCTGCCCGTTCCGCTGCATCTACTGCCAGAAGGAACTCACCGGCCGCGGCTTCCGCACGCGCAGCGTGGGCAACATCTGCGACGAGCTCGATCTGATCGTGCGGAAGTACCAGCCGGGCAACATCCTCTTCATCGACGAGCTGTTCACCTGCCAGAAGAAGCGCGTCTACGCCCTGTGCGACGAGATCATCCGCCGCGGCATGAAGTTCAACTGGGCGTGCGAGACGCGCGTCGACCGCCTCGACTACCCCATGGCGAAGCGCATGCGCGAGGCCGGCTGTGGGCGGCTCTACTACGGCGTCGAGACCGCCTCGCAGAAGTGCCTGGACACCCTCAAGAAGGACTGCAAGGCCTACAAGATCGTCGACGCCATCCGCGTGGCGCGCCGCGCCGGCCTGTGGTCCAAGGTGTTCCTCATCGTCGGCACGCCCGGGGAAACGCTTGCGGACGTGCGCGAGACCGAGCGCGTCATGCGCCTGGCCATGCCCGACCTGATCCGCATCTCGCTCTTCAACCCGCTCACCGCCACCGAGTCGTTCGAGACCTACAAGGACCGCATCGACCCGAACCTGGTCTTCACCGAGTACGTGGACTCGGACCGCTCGCCCTACATCCACGAGAACTTCAGCAACGACGAGCTGAACCGCATCCGGCGCCGCATGGTCGCGGACTACGAGCGCTGGTACGCGGCGGCCCCGCAGCGCGCGCGCCGCTACCTGGCGCGCGTGCGCTTCTACCTGGAGAACCCGGCGCTCGGGCGGAAGCGCCTGCGGCGCGCGCTCGGCCTGGACGGGCGGCCCCAGGCGCCCCCTGCGCGCGCCGTGGACGTCTGAGCGAGGGGGGCGGGCGTGGCGGACCTGCGCATCCTGGTGGCGAACGACCTCTACGGCCCGTCCTCGGCGGCGGGCGTGGCGGCTGCGGGAGCGCGCGCCCTGGCCGCGCGCGGCCACGAGGTGCACTTCCTGGCGACGGTGCAGGAGCGCTCTGCGGCCGGCTCCTTCGTCGAACCCTCCGGCATGACCGTGCACCAGGTCTTCACCCCGGCCTACGACCTGCGCTGGCGCGCCTGGAGGAGCCTGTGGAACCCGGCGGCGCTCCGCGCCCTGGCCGCCGTGCTCGCGCGGGTCGCGCCGCAGGTCGTGCATTTCCACAACCTGCACATCCATCTGTCCTACCGCGCCCTCAAGGTCGCGCACGACCGCGGCGCGCCCGTGCTCCTCACGGTGCACGACGTCATGCCTTTCTGCTTCCAGAAGATGTTCTGCTTCGTGAGCGAGGACCTTCGTCCCGGCGGTCCGCCGATTCCCTTCAAGGCGTCCCCGTGGCGCTGTGCGCGCTGCGCACGCCTGCGCTGGAATCCCCTGCGCAACGCCTGGATCAGGCGCCACGTGCGCCGCCACGTCGCGCGCCTGCTCGCGGTCTCGCCCGAGATGCGGCGCGCGCTCCTGGAGAACGGCTTTCCTGACGCCGAGGTCCTGGAGAACGGCATTGCCGCGCCGGCGGCCTCGGCCGACGGCGGAGGTTTCCGCGCGCGCCACGGCCTGGCCGGACGGAAGGTCGTGCTCTACGGCGGGCGGCTCGACCAGCGCAAGGGCGCCGAGCACCTGCTCCGCGCCATGGCGGTCGTGCGGCAGCGCGTGCCGCAGGCGGCCCTCCTGGTCGTGGGCGCGAGCCACGCGGGCTACGAGGAGCGCATGCGCGAGCTGGCCTGCGAACTCGGGCTGGCCGATTCCCTGGCCGTGACCGGCTGGCTCGATCAGGAGGAGCTGGCAGAGGCCTACGCGGCCGCCGACGTGGTGTGCACCCCGTCCCTGATCTTCGAGTCCTTCGGGCTGATCAACGCCGAGGGCATGGCGCGCGGCAAGCCCGTGGTCACCTCGTTCTTCGGCGGGCCGCAAGACGTGGTGGAAGACGGCGTGAGCGGCTTCCACGTCAACCCGCTCTGCGTGGACGAGCTGGCCGGCCGCCTGGCGGAGCTGCTCGAATCGGACGAACTCCGCGCGCGCATGGGGGAGGCGGCGCGCCAGCGCGCGCGCGAGCGCTTCTCGATCGAGCGCCAGGCGGAGCGCACCGAGGCGCTCTACCGAAGGACGAGCGCACCCTGCTCTGGAAGTACTTCGCCTGCCCGCACGGCGCCGCGATCACGCTGCTCGCCTCGGGCACGGGAGACGGCGAGAGCGCGCCGCGGCCCGGGGGAGCCTACTCCTACGTGCCGCGCCAAATGACGTGGCGCGGCCGGCCGTTCCTCGCCTGCCAGGCCGCGGACGCGATGGTCGACGCCGAGTTCAGGCGGCGCGGCATCTTCACCACGCTCGACGACGAGGCCGCGCGCCAGGCGGCGGAGCGCGGCGCGCCGGTGAGCTTCGCCACCGCCGGCCGGCAGTCCATGCGCGGCTTCCTCGGGAACGGCTGGCGCGAGATCGGCACGCACCAGACCTACGTCGCGCTGCTCGAGCCGACGCGCCTGCTCGAGGGCGTCCTGCCGCGCTTTCTGGCGCAAGCCGCGGGCGCGGTTGCGCGGCCGCTCTTGCGGCTGCTCGGGCGCCTGCCGCGCTCTCTCGGGCCGGACGCGCGCGTGCGCCTGGTGGAACGCTTCGACGGCCGCGCCGACTCCCTCTGGGAGCGCGCCCGGGAGAGGCTGCCGCTCGCCGGCGTGCGCGACTGCGCGTACCTCAACTGGCGCTTCGTGGACACGCCCACGCGCAGGCACCGCGTGCTCGTGCTCGAGAACGGCGCGGCCTGGCGTGGCTACGCCGTGGTCGAGGACGGCGGGGGACGGGGCTGGGTGGTCGATCTGCTCGCGGAGAACGAGGAGGCGGAGGACCTGCTCCTGCGCGGCGCGCTCCAGCACCTGCGCGAACGCGAGAACCCGCTGGTCTTCCTCTCGGCCATGCCCTGCGCGCGCCTCAGGAGGATGATGGCGCGGAACGGCCTGTTCCCGCACCCGCGGAAGCGCCCCTTCCGCACGGCCACGCCCTTCATCGTGCGCCTGCTGCGCCAGGACCTCGAGCCGTCGCCGCAGGTGCTCGCCGATCCAACGCAGTGGTACCTGCTGGACGGCGACCGCGACGTGGAACACATGTCGCCAGAGTGACCGGCCGGGTATCCTCGCCGTGCATGGATCGCGTCAAGGACTTGCTCAAGAAGGCCCTGCGGCGCGCGCTCTCGCTCATGAACGGCGCCGGCCTGGGGCTGCTCTTGCGCCGGCTCGGCCGCGCGCGCGGCGCGGGCATCGTCCTGGCGCACTGCATCGGTTACGCGCCCGAGACCGCGCACCTGCCGGCCGACATGAAGACCTCGGCGCGGAAGGTCGAGCGCCTGCTCCGCGCTCTCAGGCGTCGCGGCGTGCGCTGCGTGGCGGTGCGCGAGCTGGTCGCGGCCCTGGAGCGCGGCGAGCCGCCCGAGCGGCTCCTTGCCTTCACCATGGACGACGGCTACCGCGACAACCTCACCACGGCCCTGCCGCTCCTCGAGCGCCACGGCGCCGGCGCCACGGTCTTCGTCGAGACGCACGTGCTCGGCACGCGGATCGTCTCCTGGCTGCAGCGCTACTTCCGCGTGGTGCACGACCGGGGCGTGGCCTTCTTCGTGGCGGAGTACGCCCGGCGCACGCACGAGCCGGGGCTGCGCCAGCGGCTCGTGGCCGCGGCCGGCAAGCCGGGAGCGGGCGCGGAGCGCGAGGTGAAGCGCATCTTGAAGTACGAGGCGGATCTGGCGGACCGCGAGCGCGTCACGCGCGAGATCCTGGAGGCGCTGGGCGCGCAGGACGCGGACCTGGCCGCCGCCTACCTCACCTGGCAGGAGGCCGAGGAACTCTCTCGCCGCGGCGTGGAAGTCGGCGCGCACGGCGTGCACCACGAGGTGCTGGCGCGCCTGAGCGCGGAGGGCGCGCGCCGCGAGATCGAGCAGTCGGCGCGAAGCGTCGCCGAGCACTCCGGCGCGCCGGTCGTGTCCTTCGCCTACCCCTACGGCCGGCCCTGGGATTTCGGCGCGGACTGCTTCCCGGCGCTCAAGGAGCTGGGCTTCACCTCGGCCTGCGCCGCGATCGCGGGCGTGAACGACGCGCGCACCGATCGCCTGCAGCTCAGGCGCCTGCCGCTCTCGGACGCCATCCCGCTGAACGACATCCTGGCGGAGATCGACGGCACCTTCGCCCTGGCGCGCAGGCTCTTCGGCGTGAACCTGTGAGGCGCGGCGCGCGCCGCGCGCCGGCTGCGCGCCCTTGTCTCGCCGCGCCCGTGGAAGTAGGGTAGCGCGATGGCGCTTCCTTCAGGGACGCTTCCGCGATGAGCCCCCGTCAGGCCGGTCTGCTGGCCGCGGCCCTCGGCCTTCTCGCCGCGCTGTTCCTCGTCCCCCTCTGCCGGCGCATCGCGCTGCGCTTCGGGATCGTCGACCGGCCGGGCGCGAGGAAGCTGCAGACCGTGCCGGTGCCGCTCCTTGGCGGCGTGGCCGTGGCCCTGGCCGCCTGGGCCGCGGTCGAGGCGACCGACGCATTCTACGCCGGCGCCGGCACCATGTCCCTGGAGCGGCACGGGCACATCCTCATCGCCGGCGCGCTCATCTTCCTCATCGGGCTGGTGGACGACATCTTCAAGGACAAGGTCGGCCCCCTGCTCAAGTTCATCGGCCAGTTCCTGGCCGTGGCCGTGATCTTCGGCGAGCGCTACGCGGAGGTGCTGAGCGGCGCTGCCACGGCCGGCGGGATCTTCCACCTGCTGACCACCACGCTCTGGTTCCTGACCGTGGTGAACGCGGTGAACTTCGTCGACAACATGAACGGGCTGTGCCCCGGCCTGACCATGATCTCGCTGCTCGTCGGCCTGTTCGGCGTGGCGGCCGGCTACGACGCGCGCTCCGCCATCCTCGCCGGCGCGCTGGGCGGGGGCATGCTCGGCTTCCTGCCGTACAACTACCCGGCAGCGCGCGTCTTCCTCGGCGACGCGGGCAGCCACCTGGCGGGCTTCTTCCTCGCGCTCCTCTCGCTGGAGTTCACCGCCGGGTTCCTCTCGGCGGACGCGCGCTTCTTCGGCTTCGACGCCTTCATCCCCGCCATGCTGCTGCTCGGCATCCCCCTGTTCGACATCCTCTTCTCGGTGGTGCGCCGCGCCAGCGAGAAGCGGCCGCTCTTCTACGGCGACGCGCGCCACCTCTCGCACCGCCTGGTCGGCGCCGGCCTCGATCCGGCCTCGGCGGTCATGCTGCTCTGGGGCGTGCACCTCATCGTCGCGGCCGCGGGCGTGGTGGCGCTGGGGCAGGGCGCGCTCGAGCGCTACGCCACGTTCGCGCTCGTCCTCCTCTTCCTCGGCCTGCTCTCGGGCGCGCTGGTGCGCGTCGAGCGCCGGCGCCAGGAGTCTCTGAACGGAGGGCGCCAGGAGGCGCGCTGAGGGCGCTGTGGACCCCAAGGAGTTCCAGGTCCAGTACGAGATCGAGGAGACGCACTGGTGGTTCAAGGCCAGGCGGCGTCTGGTGCGCCGCTTCGCCGAGCAGGTGCGGCGCGAGCTGGGCCGACCGCTCCGCATCCTCGACGTGGCCTGCGCCACCGCCATGTCCTTTCGCTTCCTCTCCGACCTGGGAGCGATCCGCGGCCTGGACATCTCGACCGAGACGATCCGCTTCGCCCGCCAACGCGGGGTCGATCGCATCGTGCGCGGCGACGCTCAGGACATGCCCTTTCGCGAGGCGTCCTTCGACCTGGTCGTGGCCCTCGACGCCTTCGAACACTTCCCAGAGGACGCGCGCTCCATGGGCGAGGTGCGGCGCGTGCTCGCGCCGGGCGGGGCGCTCATCTGCACCGTGCCGGCCTTCCGCGCCCTCTGGAGCCCGCACGACGACGCCTTCCACCACCTGCGGCGCTACACGCGGCGCGAGCTGAAGGACAAGCTCGCCCAGCAGGCCCTCAGGATCGAGCGCCTGTCGTACTACTCGATGCTCCTCGCGCCGCCGCTCTTCGTCTTCCGCAAGACGCGGCAGCTCCTCGGCAGGGGCAAGGAGGCGCGCTCTGACTTCACCGTGCCCATCCCGGCGTTCATCGAGCGCGGGCTCGGCGCGGCGATGGCGTTCGAGGCGTGGCTGCTCGAGCGCGTCGACCTGCCCTTCGGCGCTTCCCTGATCTGCCTGTGCCGCAAGGAGTGAGCGCGCCTCACGGCCGCCAGGGCGGCAGGAAGGCGGGCGCGAGGCTGAGGTAGGCCGCGGCCGCGCGCTGCTTCTCGTCCTGGCCAGGAGCTGCCACGGCGAGCAGGGCGCGGGCGCGCGCGTCCAAGGGAGCGAGCGCCACGGCGCGGCGCGCGTGCTCGAGCGCGTGCGCCGCGCGCCCCTGCAGCAGCATGGCCTCGGCCATGAGGCGCTCCGCCTCGGCGTCCGCGGGATCGATCTGCAGGGCGGCGAAGAAGCGGCCGAGCGCGGTGTGCAGCTCGTCCAGGCGCGCCGCGGGGGGCGCGCCGGGGCGCGTCGCGTGCGCCATCCAGGCGCGGCCCACGGCCCGGTGCCAGCGCGCCCAGAGCAAGGGCTCGTCCATGCCGCGCGTGTAGCGCGGCAGGCCGGCCGCCTCGTCGATGATGATCCACAGGCCGTCGATGGGCCCGGCCGGAGTGCGGCGCCGATAGCCTGTCTCCTCGGCCGCGAGGTAGGCCTCGGCTGTCTCGAGCACGCCGCGCATGAGCTTTGACCGGAGCTCCACGCAGCGCGTCAGCTCCTCGAGCGCGGCGGCCGCGTGTCCCGAGCGCCGGAGCAGGCACCCGAGGCGGAAGCGCACGTCCGCGTCGAGCGGGTCCTGGTCGCGCGCCGCGAACAGGAAGGCGAGGAGCTGCGCGCGCGCGGCCTCGCGCTGCTGGCGCAGGCGCGCCGCTTCCTCGGGAGCAGTACGTTCCAGGAGCACGAGGAGGCGGTCCTCCTCGCCCGCGTCGTCCTCGAGGATGGCGCGCGCCAGCTCGAGGCGGATGCGCGGCTCCATGCCGCGAGGCGCTTCGGCGTCCGGAAGGTCGAGCAGGTCCGAGGCGCGCAGAAGCACTGCGAGGTTCCGTGCGGCAGTGGAGGGCTGGCGGCTGGCGGAGCGCGTGCGGCCGGAACGGAGCAGCAGGCGCGCCTCGGGCGCGTCCGTCGGCGCGGCGAGGCGCGCGAGCGCCGCGGCCGAGAGCGCGGCGATGGGCAGAGGAAACACGGCGTGCTCGCAGAGGCGCGCGCCTCTCTCCGCGTCCGGGAAGCCCGCGACGCAGCAGGTCGTGCCGGAGAGGAGCAGCAGCGGCCTGGCCACGCGGCGCAGGGCGAGGCGGCAGAGGAGCGCGACCTCCTTGGCGCTCGTCTCGCCGAGGTCGAAGCACAGGGCGAGACCGCTCTCTCCGGCGGCGAGCCTTTCGTCCACGCGCCGCAGCGCGCGCGGCAGGTCAGGCAGCGGATCGGCGAACAGCGAAGGAAGGAGCACGAGCACGCCGCGCGCTTGCGGCTCCGAGCCGACACGATTCGCCACGCCGGCCACGCCCGCGCGGCTGGAAAGCGCCTCGGCCTCGGCCCCGTGGAGTTCGATCGGCCCGGATGGCTCGGCTTCTCGCAGCAGACGGAGGAGCGCCGCAAGGGGCTCGCCGGGAAAGGGCCAGCCCGCAGGCGCGGGAGGCCAGGGAAGCCGGCCCCGAATGGCGCCGTCCGGCCGAACCGCCTCGGCTGCGCCGTCGGCGAGCAGGATCGGGTCATCCTGGACGTAGGGAGCGCGCCAGGCGCCGTGGTGACGCGGGGCGAAGAAGAGCGCGACGAGGGCGCCGAGCGCGAGGAGGGCCCTGGTCCTGCCTCGCGGCGCCGCGGCCGCGGCGCTGAGGAGGACGATCACGGACGCGGCCACGATCCGGCCCGCAGCAGCGCCGCGGCCTGCGCGCCCACGAACGCGGCGGACCAGCCGCCGGCCGTGACGGCGAGCAAGCTCACGCCGAACAGGAAGTGCCGGCGGTTGACGCTCGGGCCTTGGATGCGTGAGGCGGCCTCGAGCACTTCCGCGGGCGCCAGGGCCTCGAGGGCGAGGCAGAGGGCCGCGGCCGCGGCCAGAAGCGGCAGGAGCCACGGGCGAAGCCGCGCGTGCCGATCGGCGAGGAACGAAACGACCGCGGCGCCGAGCGCGGCGGCCACGAGCAGGGGCACGAGCGCGAACGCGAACGAGCCGGCGTCCGAGCCGCTCGCCCCGAGCGCGTCCTCGACCGCTCCCTGCAGCGCGAGCGCGAAGCCCGCGCCTCCCGTGAGGAGGGCGAACCCGCCCCCGAACGGCAGCTTCGCCGCATCGATGCTTCCCGTGGAGGGAAGGGCGAGCCCCGCGAGAACGCAGGCCGAGCCGACGATCCAGGCCCAGGGCCAGGCCGCGCCCAGGGACCAAAGAGCGCAGCTGAGGCCCAGGGCGGCGCCGAAGAGCGCCGCGCCGAGACATGGGGCCGATGGACTCGGGCGACCGCGGAGCGAAACGAGGGCCGGCGCGAGCGCGAGGGCAAAGGCGGCGGCGAGCGGCCGACCGGCGAAGAAGCAGGCGCCGGCGAGCGCGCCGGCCCCGCAGCCCGCGAGGAGCGCCCGCAGGCGCTCGCGCGCCCCGCGGATCATCTCAGCGCCGGGACTCATGTTCCATGCTCCCTCGGCGGTCTGCCATCGGTCCCGCGCGCGCTCGCGGGCGGCCCAGAGTGTCGTGCTATAATCCCGCACGGCCGGCCGCCTCGCGCCGGACTCTAGCGAAAGACGCCACAGGATGCGCATCCTCCTCGTCAACCCACCAAGTCCCGAGAGACTGCGCGTGAGCCGCGGCCTCATGGGCGGCTTCGGCATGGCGGTGAACGAGAACCTGGTCTACCCGCCCTTGAACCTCGCCTACGCCGCCGCGCTTCTGCGGCAGAAGGGGCACGAGGTGGAGATCCTGGACGCCGAGGCGCTCGACCTGGACCGCGCCGAGACCCTGCGCCGCGGGACGGCGCGCGCGCGCGACCTGGTGGGCGTGGACTCGTCCACCACGACCATCGAGGCGGACTTGGGCGTCGCCACGGAGCTGGCGGGCGCGCTTCGCGTCTGCTCCTTCGCCATGGGGGCGCAGGTCGCCAACACTCCGGACGCGGTGCTCGGGCAGAGCGGCGTGGACTTCGTGATCCGCGGCGAGGTCGCGGCCACGACGCTCGCCCTGGTCGAGGCGCTTGCAGAGCAGGGGAGCGCCGCCGGCGTGGAGGGGCTGTCTTTCCGCGGTCCCGAGGGGATCGTGCACAACCCGCCGCGCGCCAAGATCGCGGACCTCGACGCCCTTCCCTTTCCGGCGCGCGATCTCCTGCCCAACGAGCGCTACCGCATCCCGGACATGCGCGGGCCCATGACCACGGTGCAGTCGAGCCGCGGCTGTCCGATCGGCTGCACCTACTGCGGCTACGCGCTCAGCCAGGGCACGCGCTACCGGGCGCGCTCGGCCGAGAACGTGCTCGCCGAGTTGGTCGAGATCCGCCGGCGCTTCGACATCCGCAACGTGGTGTTCCGCGACCCGCTCTTCTCGGCCAACCGCCGGCGCGTGCGCGACCTGTGCGCCGGCATCCAGCGCGAGGGGCTCGACCTCGAGTGGCAGTGCGAGACGGCCATCAAGTGCCTGGACGAGGAGCTGCTCGGCGACATGCGGCGCGCCGGGTGCGTGTCCGTGTCGGTCGGCGTCGAGACCGCCGACCCGGAGCTCGGCTCGCGCTACTCGAACGCCAAGATCCGTACCGCCGAGCACGCCCTGCGGGTCGTCTCGGCCGCGCGCCGCCTGGGCATCCGCACGCGCGCGTTCTTCATGCTCGGCTTCCCCGAGGAGACGCGCGAGCAGATGCGCCGCACCGTGGAGCTGGCGGTGCGCCTCGATCCGGACGCCGCGCAGTTCACCGCGGTCACGCCCTATCCGGGCACGCCCATGTGGGTCGAGCACCAGAAGGGGCGGCCGGAGACGTACGCGCGCTACGACGGGCACACGCCCACGGGCGTCAACACCGTGCTCGCGCCGGACGAGCTGGCCGCGGAGATCAAGCGCGCCTACCGCAGGTTCTACCTGCGACCGGGCCGCATCGCGCGCCAGCTCGCCTCGCCGCGCCGGCTCCTGGGCCGGATCCGGCACTACCTGGCCATGCACGAATAGGCGCGCCCAGGGATCTGCTCGGCGCGTAACATGACGGCGGGCGCTTCCGAGCCGCCCTTCCCCGCGGAAGGCCCGGCGTTCGTGCGCCTGGAGGATGCTCATGGATCGCGCTTGTTCAAGGGGCCGGCGCAGCTCGTTCGCGCGGCGCGCCCTCATCGCCTGCGGCCTGCTCGGCGCGGCGGGATGCGTCTCGGAGCTGGATCCGGGGCAGGTCGTGGTGCTGCCCCCCGAGGCCTACCGCTCGGAGCGCTTCATCGAGGCGGAGTGCGAGCTGTCGGCGGATCGCGTGGTCATCGAGGCGGTGCGCGCGTACCGCAAGGACTTCGCGCCGATCATCGACGAGGACTACCACTCGAAGGAGATCACGCCCGACCGCATCACGCTCGTCAATCTCGACTCGAGGTTCCCGCAGAACCCGGTCACGCTCTCCTTCCGCAACATGCGCGTCTTCGGGCGCGAGCGCATCGAGGTCGTGTTCAGCGACGCTCCGCTGCTCAAGGGCGAGGCAGAGCCCTTGCTGCTCCTGCTCGTGGGGAAGGGCGTGGCCCACTTCCGCGGCGACGGCGTGGACCTGACCGCCGACCGCGTGGTCATCAGGAACGACGAGGTCAAGGGCTTCATGGCGGACGGCAGGCCCGTGCCGCAAGGCCTCGAGGGCCCCTGAGTCCAGTGCGCGTCCTCTTGCCGCTGCTCCTGCTTCTGGTCGCTTCCTCCTGCCGGCTGCCGGCGCGCGGACTGCCGGCCTGCGAGCAGGCCGCGCCCGCCATGCGCGACCTGGAGCGCGACGCCGAGCAGCTCCTCGCCGAGGGGCAGGCCGAGGCCGCGCTCGTCCATCTCGAGCGCGTGATCGCAGCGGAGCCCGGCTACTTCCGCGCCCTGCGGGCGCACCAGGACGCGCTCTTCGCGCTCGGCAGGACGGCAGCGGCCGAGGAGTACGCGCGCGGCCTCGTGCGCGAGCGGGGAGACGCGGCGGCGCACGCGCTCATGGCGCGCGTCAGCGCCGACCAGGAGGAGGCCGCGCGCCTGCTCGAGCGGGCGCTGGAGCTGGATCCGGCCTTCTCGTGGGCGCACCTGGCGCGCGGCGTGGCAGCGGCGCGGGAGAATCGCTTCCGCGACGCGGAGGAGTCCCTGAGCGAAGCGCTCCACGACTACCCGGAGTTCGACGCGGCGCTCCTGGCGCGCGCCCAGGTGCGCGATCAGCTCGCCGACTTCGAGGGGGCGGCCGCGGACTACCGCGCCTACCTGCGGTCCTGCGGCGGGGACACGCAGGCGCTCTACAACCTCGCCACGATCCTGCATCGCGAGCTGCACCGGCCGGACGAGGCCGAGGAGCAGTACCGCATCCTGCTCGATATCGACGAGGGCATGACCGAGGCCGTGGTCGGCCTCGCGGTCTGCCTCACGGAGCAGCAGAAGTTCGAGGCGGCGAGCCGGCTGTACGAGTCGATCCAGCATCAGGAGCCGTCGGCGCTCTTCAACCTCGGCCTGCTCTACCAGGAGCACCTCGGGCGGCCCGAGGACGCACGGCGCTGCTTCGAGGAGTTCATCCATTGGAAGGGGCCGCGCGCCGAGAACCAATCCGACGCGGATCGGCTGATCTACGCGCCCGTGCGCCTCGCCGAGCTGGAGCGGCAGCTTGGGGGCCAGGAGCCGAGGTCGCGGGAGGAGGAATGATCGCCGTCGTCCAGAGGGTCTCCCAGGCGAAGGTCACGGTGGGAGGGCGCCTCGTCGCGAGAATCGGGCGCGGGCTGCTCGTCCTGCTCGGCGTGCGCAAAGGAGACGGGGAGGAGGACGCGCGGGTGCTCGCAGGCAAGATCGCCGCCTTGCGCATCTTCGAGGACGCTGCCGGACGCATGAACCTGAGCGCGCTCGACTTGCGCCTCGAGGTCCTGGTCGTGTCCCAGTTCACGCTGTGCGCGGACCTGCGCCGCGGCAGGCGTCCTGGCTTCGACTTCGCGGAAGCGCCGGAAAGCGCGGAGGGTCTTGTGCGCCTCTTCGCCAAGGTGCTGGTCGAGCAAGGACTTGTGGTCGAAGAGGGCAGCTTCGGCGCGAGCATGGACGTGTCGCTGGTCAACGAGGGGCCCGCGACTTTCATCCTGGATTCGGCGATCTGGCGCCGGAAAAGCGCCGCTTCGAGCTAAACATCTTGGGTGGAGCGGGTAACGGCTGAGCGCGGGCGAGTGCCTCGAAAGCAGGCCGGAGACCAGCGATACAGGCGCTGGACAAGGGCATCCGTCGCAAAATCTTTCTTGACAGAGTGTTATTTATATTTACCCTTCATCCGATATCAGATTCTGGCACATCGAGCGTTCGGCGTCTGAAGTGGAAGAAGCAAACCGGAGAGGAGCTGCGATGGTCACGATCACGAAGAAGGAACTCGTGAATCGAATCGCTGACCGGACCGGCCAGACCAAGGTCGTCACCAAGGAGATCATCCAGATGTTCCTGGATGAGATCATCAGGGAGCTGTCCCAGGACAACCGTTTGGAGTTCAGGGACTTCGGCGTGTTCGAGGTGAAGTCCAGGAAGGCGCGGCGCGCTCAGAACCCTCGGACCCTGGAGAAGGTCCACGTTCCACCCAAGAAGGTCGTCAAGTTCAAGGTGGGACGGGTGATGCGCGAGCGGGTCGGCATCGGCGACGCTCCTCCGGCCACGCGCCGCGGGACGGGGACGGATCCTGGACGTTTCGGCGGCTCCGCGCCGGACCTGCCGGACGACCTGGCCTGAGGCCATCTGGCCGCGCGGGATCCGCGCAGCCTGTCCTCAGCACTCTCTCTTCGTCCTCCCCCCTCTCTCGGGTCGCAGCTCGGCGCTGTGCGCGCTCAGGCGCTGTCGGTGACCGTCCGGTCCTACCGGTGCGCCACGGCGTCGGCGAGCAGGCCGACCAGGAAGACCATGCCCGTGGCGAGCGAGAGGACCACGGTCTTGTCGGAGAGGCCGGCCGCGCTGTGCAGGTCGAAGACGAACGCCGCGGCCGTGGCGAGGAGCAAGAGACCGCTCACCGGCAGGAAGATCTTCAGCGGGTTGAAGTACATGGTCACGCGCAGGATGAGCAGCAGGAAGCCGCTGGTGTCGCGCAGGGCGCGGATCTTCGACTTGCCGGCGCGCGGGTAGTAGTCGATGGGCACGAACTTGACGAGGTAGTCGTCGTTCAGCATCGCCAGCGTGATGGTCGAGGTGAAGGAGAAGCCGGACGGCAGGAAGTGGATGTACTTCTCGGCCACGGCGCGGCGGAAGACCCTGAGACCCGAGTTGAGGTCGGGGATCTTCTGGCCGGTCAGCACGTTCGCCAGCACGTTCAGCGCCAGCTTCGCCGGCCGGCGCAACGGCGGGATGGCGACTCTCGCGCCGGTGCGCGCGCCCACGACCATGTCGTAGGTGGACCCCATCTCCTGGAACAGCCCGGCGAGGCGCTCCACCGGATAGGTGCCGTCGGCGTCGGCGATGCCGATGACCTCGGCGCGCGCGTGGCGGATGCCGGTCTTCAAGGCCGCGCCGTAGCCGCGGTTCTTCTCGTGGCGGATGACGCGCACGCCCGCCGCTTCGGCCTGCAGGGCGGTGTCGTCGGTGGAGCCGTCGTCCACGACGATGATCTCGGCGTCGATGCCGCGCACGGCGTCCCGCAGCCGGTCGAGCGTGACGCGGATGCCCTCGGTCTCGTTCAGCGCCGGGATGATGATGGACAGGTCGGTCATGACGTCCGCTTCTCGCCGCGCCGCGCCGCCGCCATGCTCAGCGCCGCGCGTGCAGCAGGTCGAACTTGGTGATGATCGAGTAGGACCATCCGCCCATCCTCACCAGCACCGCGGGCACGCCCGCGGCGAGCAGCGCCGAGATGGCGCTCACGTCGGCGTAGAGGTCCACCTCGGGGAGCGGCGGGCCCATGACGTCCCGCACCCGCGTGGCCTCGAGGTCGGCCTTCTGGATGAGCAGGTCGATCATCTTGGTCTCCTCGACCACGCCCAGGTTCCGGTCCTCGTCGAGCACCGGGATCTGCGAGATTTCCAGGCGGCGCATGAGCGAGATGGCCTTTTGCGCCGGCTCTTCCGGGCCGATGAAGACGAAACCGGCGGGCAGCTCGCTCTTGGCCATGAGGATCTCGAAGGCGGTCTGCTCGATCGTCTCCTCGAGGAGCTGGTTCTCCTCCATCCAGGCGTCGTTGAAGATGCGCGACAGGTAGCGCCCGCCCGCGTCCGGGAGGATTGCCACCACGGTCTTGCTGCGCGGCAGCGCGCGCGCGTAGCGCAGCGCGGCGCACACGTTCGCGCCGGCCGAGCCGCCGCAGAAGAGGCCCTCCTCGCGCGCCAGGCGCCGCGCCATGTTGAAGGCGTCCTTGTCGCTGACCGTCACCACCTCGTCGATCAGGCCGGGGTCCGCGGTCGCCGCCAGGGTGTCGTCGCCGATGCCCTCGATCCTGAAGGCGTGCGGCTCGCCCGCGCGGCCGCTCTTGATGAGGTCGGCGTGGACCGACCCGTCCGGGTCCGCGACCACGATCTTGACCTCCGGCTTCTTCTCCTTGAGGAAGCGCGCGATCCCGGCGATCGTCCCGCCCGTGCCCATGCCGGCGACCACGGCGTCCACCTGTCCCTCGGTCTGCTCCCAGATCTCCGGCCCGGTCGCGTGGTAGTGCGCCAGCGGGTTGGCCGGGTTCTCGAACTGGTTGGGCTGGAAGGCGCCCGGGATCTCCCGGGCGAGGCGCGCGGCCAGCGAGCGGTAGCTGCGCGGATCGCCCGGCTCGACCGCGCTCGGGGCGAGGATCACCTGGGCGCCGAACGCCTTGAGCGTGTCCACCTTCTCCTGGCTCATCCTGTCCGGCATGGTGAAGATCATCTTGTAGCCGCGCGCCACGGCCGCGAGCGCCAGCCCGACCCCGGTGTTGCCGCAGGTCGCCTCGACGATGGTCGCCCCGGGCTTGAGCACGCCGCGCTTCTCGGCCTCGCCGAGCATGGCGACGCCGATGCGGTCCTTGACGCTTCCGCCGGGGTTCAGGTACTCCAGTTTGCCGATGACCGAGGCCTTGACGCTGCGCGCCACCCTGTTCAGGCGTACCAGCGGCGTGTTGCCGATGAGGCTGAGAACCGAGTCGTGGATCATGACGTGCCCCGACTGATGATGCGGCGGAGTCTACCGGCGCCGCGCCGGACAGGTCAAACGCTGGCGGCGCCGCGAGGCGGCGGCCGGAAGGCGGCATGACGGACCTGGACGCGCTGCGGGTGCTCGAGGCGGACGCGTGGAACGAGCACGTGGCGCGGCGCGCCGCGTGCCGCGCCGGCGCCGAGGCGGCGCGCGCGGCGCGTCCCGCGGCGAGCATCGCCGAGGCGCGCCAGCTGCTCGCCGAGACGCGCGAGGCGCTGGCGCTCGCCGCCCTGGGCGCGCTGCCGCGCCTGCGCGTGCTCGAGGACGGGCTCGACCTGCTCGAGCAGGCGCGCGGCCGCGGCACGCCGCTCTTGGCGCGCGAGCTGGGCGTGCTCTTCCGCTTCCTGCGCGCGGCGCGCGACCTGCGCCGGGAGCTGATCGCGCTCGCCGGGCGGCCGGCCCTGCGCTCCATCGGCGCGGCCATGCCGGACATCGCGCCGTTCGTCTGCGAGCTGGAGCTGGCCGTGGACGAACGCGGGCTGCTGCTCGACTCGGCGAGCGAGAGGCTCTGCGGCCTGCGCCTCGAGATCGCCGAGCTGAAGGAGCGGGTGCGGCGCGAGATCGAGCGCTTCGCCAGCCGCCAGGAGGTGCGCCCCTTCCTGCGCTCGGGCCATCCGTCGCTGCGCGACGGGCGCT
>JACQZJ010000015.1:24775-25842 GCA_016213895.1 Planctomycetota bacterium
GCGCCGGGGCGCGCGGCCAGGTGAAGGGGCTCTACCACGACCGCTCGGCCAGCGGCGCCACGGTCTACGTCGAGCCGGAAGGCGTGGTCGAGGAGCAGAACCGGCTCTGCGACCTGATGATCGACGAGGAGCGCGAGGTGGTGCGCCTCCTGTGGCGCTTCACCCGGCGCGCGCTGGATCTCGCCGCGGACTTGCAGCGAGCGCGGTCGCAGGTGGCGCGCTTCGACCTGGCGTGCGCGCGCGCCGCCGTGGCCGCCGACCTCGGCCTCGAGGAGCCGGTCCTGCTCGAGGCGGGCGCGCTCGAGGTGGCGGAGGCGCGCCATCCGCTGCTGCTCGCGCTCTCCTGCGACCGCGCCGAGGGAGAAACGGGCGCGCGCCTCGAGGCGGCGCGCCGCGCCGTGGTGCCCTTCTCCCTGCGCCTCGGCGAGTCGTTCGACGTGATGGTGCTCACCGGCCCGAACACCGGCGGCAAGACCGCGACGCTCAAGGCCATCGGCCTGCTCGCGCTCCTGCCGCGCAGCGGCAGCTTCGTGCCGGCCGCGGCCGGGGCGCGCATTCCCTGGTTCCCGGGCGTGTTCGCGGACGTCGGCGACGAGCAGGATCTCACGCAGAGCCTCTCGACCTTCTCCGGACACATCAGCCGCATCTCGGCGATCCTCGCCGCGGCGCGGCCCGGGGCGCTCGTGCTGCTCGACGAGCTGGGCTCGGGCACGGACCCGCTCGAAGGGGAGGCGCTCTCCGCCGCGCTCCTCGACCACTTTCTTGAGCGCGGGCTCCTGGCGGTGGTCACCACGCACCTCGGGCGGCTCAAGGAGTTCGCCGGCCGCCGCCCGCGCGCGGCCAACGCCTCCATGCAGTTCGATCCGGACAGCCTCAGGCCGACCTATCGCCTCATCCCGGGCATCCCGGGCGCGTCGAACGCCCTCAGGATCGCACGGAACCTCGGGGTGGCGCGCGAGATCATCGCCGCCGCCGACGCCCTGCTCGGCTCCTCGGCGCGCGATCAGAGCGCGCTCTTCGATCAGCTCGACCGCGCGCGCGCCGCGGTGGAGCGCCTGCGCGCGGAG
>JACQZJ010000102.1 GCA_016213895.1 Planctomycetota bacterium
CGGAAGACGGCTGCGATCGCTCCGCTCATCGCCCCCCTCCGGATGCCGGGAAACGGCCGCGACGCTCCCGACATTCATCACCCCTAACCGAGCAGCTCGCGCGCCACGCCGTAGCGCAGGCCGCGGCCGCTGACGCGGGCCGAGCGCGCGCCGATGCGCTCGAGGGTGGCGGCGATGCACCACAGGCCGGCGGGCAGGATCGAAACCCGGCTGGCCTCGATGGGCAGGCGGAGCCTGGCGGCGCTGTCCATGCTCTGCAGCCGCCGCGCCTGGAGCGAAGCGGCCTGCGCGGCGAAACGGTGCCCCTCTGCCTTCTTCTCGTCGTAGACGCCGAGCCCCTGATCGAGGCAGGCCAGGTTGCTCGCGCTGCCGCCGAGGCAGACGGTCTCCGGCGGCGCGCGGTCAGGCGGCGCGGCGAGACCTGCTGGGAAGCTGCGCACGGCTGCCGCCACGCTTCGTTCCAGGGCCGCCCAGCCGCCCGGCAGGAGCGGCGGCGCCTGGCCGTCTCCCAGGTATGTCTCGGTCAGGACCACCGCGCCGATCGGCGCCGAGAGGCGCAGGCGGCCCGCCTCGCCGACCAGCTCGGTGCTGCCTCCGCCCGAGTCGATCACGAGCGTGCTCGGGTCGCCGCCGTCTCCGACCACGGCCGCGAAGCTGAGACGCGCCTCGGCCTCCTCGGAGAGGACCTCGACGGCGAAGCCGGCGCGCGCGCGCGCCCGCGCGATGAACGGCCCCGCGTCCGCCGCTCTCCTGAGGACGGCCGTGCCCACCACGCGCAGGTGCTCTCGAGGAACGCCGAGTTCGGCGGCGCGGCGGGCGTAGCGCTCGAGCACGTCCAGGGCGCGCGCCGCGGCCGCACCGTCCAGCCGCCCGGTGGCCGCGAGGCCGGCGCCGAGGCGCGGGCCTTCGCAGCGGTCCTCGACCACCTGCAGGCGCCCCGCCTCGTCGAGGCGGGCGACGAGCAGCAGGACGGTGTTCGTGCCGAGATCGACGGCGGCGACCAGCGGGGAGCGCGCCCGGCCTTTCACGGCCCCACGATCTCGACCCGCAGTCCACCGGGCACGACCTCGGCGCGCAGCAGCAGGCCCTCGAGGGCGTCCTGGACGTCGGGATCGGTGAGCACGGTGATCGTGCCCGTCGCCAGCGGCAGATGTTCCTGATCTCCCTGCTGATCCGCCGCCGAGTGGATCAGCATCCGCGCCTGGGGAAGGTACTGCAGCAGGGCGCGGCGGGTCTGCAGGTGGAGGAGCACGCGCGCCGGTTCTTCCGGGCCGCGGTCCAGGTCGTCGAAGCACGCGAGCCAGGAGCCAGCGGCCTGCAGGCCGGGCCCTTGCCCCTTCTCGAGGCGGCGCAGCACGGACCGGAGCACGTACGCGTTCTCCGCGCCCACGAGCCAGCGGCCGCAGGTCGCGAAGGCGGGTGCGAACAACAGTCCGTTCTCGCGCAGGAACACCTCGTAGCAGGCGTGCCCGTCCAGGTCGGTGCGCTTCACCTTCCTCGGGCCGTGTGCGTCCGCGACGTCCGCGAGCACGCGGGAGACGCCCTGCGGATCGGCGATCTCGAGCAGGAAGGCGAGACCCGACGGGCCCGGCCGCTCGTCCACCTGCTGGAAGAGCGCGAACTCGCCGCCCGCGCTCGCGGCGAGGGCGCCGCCAAGATCGGCCCCGAGCAGCGCGGCGAAGCGCTCTCGGAGCGCGTCCGGCGGCAGGGACCCGCCGGCCAAGCGGTTGAGCCCGGCGAGGAGCGCGGCGGCTTCCTCCGCGCGCCGCCACAGCGACAGGCAGCCCGAGGTCTCGCGCGGCAGGGCGGCCAGACAGGTGAACGGCCGGTTCGGCTGCGGGTCATCCTGGCGCTCGCGCAGGCGCGTGGCGCCCTCCTCGAGGAAGGCGCGCACCTGGAAGCGGTCGCCCACGCAGCGCAGCGCCAGAGCGATGCCGTCGTAGTCGCGCAGCTGTTCGATGACCAGGCTGCGCGCCCAGCCGTGCCGCACGAGCAGCGGGGCCTCCTCCTGGCGCAGATGCCGCAGGTTCGCGTAGCAGAATACGGAGCCGGGCTCGGGTTCCACCTGGCGCCACGCCTCGGCGAAGCGGCCGCTGTCCTCGAGCGATCCAAGCGCCCGCCGCAGCGAGCGGTCGATGGCCTTCGTCACCCGTTCCGCCGTGCGTCCCCCGACGAGCAGGCCCTGGTGCTCGGCGAGGACGATGCGGTGGCCGCCCGCGGTGCGGAAGTCGACGAGGCTCACGCCGCGGTGCAGCAAGCGAGCTGGCGGCGGATCGGCCGCCACGGCGAAGGGCAGAGAGAAGCGGGCGAGCGCGTCCTGCGCCGTGCTCTCTCCCGCGCCGAGCGCGGCGATCGCCTCGACCAGACCCTCGAAACCGCTGGCCTCGGCCACGAACAGCACGTCCGGACGGGGCTGGCCCTTTTCCAGCAGGAAGCCCTCGACCGAGAGGGCGAGCGCTCCCTCGCCGTGCGCGAGCACGAGAGGCGCCGCATCGAGCACCGCGGGCGGCAGGAAGAGCGACAGCCCCGACATGAACTGCCCGAGCTCGCGGCGGAACTGGGCCGTGCTCGCCCAAGAGAGCGCCTGCACGATGTCCGTGCGGCGCAGGCGGCGCAGGAAGGCCGCCCGGTCGGAAACCCACACGAACGTCTTCGTGTCGCGCGACACGAACGCGGCGAGACGTGCGGCGGCGGTCTCGCCCTGCGCGGCCGGCGCGGCCAGGAGCGCGAGCACGAGCATCGGGGAGAGCAGGCGGCGCGTCCGCATCACAGGATCCCGTACTTCCTCAGCCGGTTGTAGAAGGTGCGCCGCGGCATGCCTAGGGCCTTGGCCGCGTCGCTGCGCCTGCCCCCGCAGCGTTGGATGGCGGCCAGGATCGCGGACTTCTCGATGTCCTCCATCGTCCGGCCGGCGAAGGTCGAATCGCCGCCGTGCACGGGCCGGCGCGCGTCGAGCAGCGGCGTCACCAGGTGCGATTCGATGGTGCTGTCGGCGGCGAGGGCCGTCATGCGCCGCAGCTCGTTCTCCAGCTCGCGCACGTTGCCCGGCCAGTGGTACGCGACCAGCCCCTTGAGCGCGGCGGGAGTGACTCTGCGCATCTCCTGTTGTGTCTCCCGCGCGATGCGCGCGAGGATGTGCTCGACGAGGAGCGGGATGTCGTCGCGCCGCTCGCGCAGCGGCGGCAGGCGAATGGTGATCACCTTGAGCCGGTAATAGAGGTCCTCGCGAAACGCGCCCTGTTCCGCCATGCGGCCCAGGTCGGCGTTGGTCGCCGCGATGATGCGCACGTCCACCCTGGTCGGCTGCGTCGCTCCGACCTTCCTGAACTCGCCCTCCTGCAGGACCCTGAGCAGCTTGCGCTGCAGGGGCATGGTCATGTCGCCGATCTCGTCGAGGAACAGGGTGCCGCCGTCCGCCTGCTCGAACAGGCCGACGCGGTCGGACGTAGCGCCGGTGAACGCTCCCTTGACGTACCCGAAGAGCTCCGACTCGAGCAGCGACTCGGCCAGTGCCGCGCAGTTCTCCGACAGGAACGGCCTGTCCGCGCGGCTGCCGTGGCGGACGATGGCGCGCGCCACCAGCTCCTTGCCCGTGCCGCTCTCGCCGAGGATGAGGACGGGGTATTCGGTGTCGGTGACGATGTCCATCAGCCGGAACACTTCGCGCATGGCCGAGGACCTGCCGACGATCTCGGAGTAGTCGTACTTCGGCGGCGGCAGCGCGGCCCGAGCCAGCTTCTCGCGCGCGTCCCGCAGCTCCACCTCCTGCTCCTTGACGCGTTCCTCGAGCTGCTTGTTCAGCTCCTCCAGGGTGCGGCGCTGCGCCTCGTTCTCGGCGTGAAGGCGCGCGTTCTCCACCGCGACCGCGGCCTGGTCGGCCAAGAGTCGCGCCAGCTTGCGGTCCGACTCGGTGAACGAGCCGCGCTTGAAGCGGTGGTCGATGTACACGCAGCCGAGCGTCTCGCCCTTGAAGCGCAGCGGCACGCAGAGGATCGAGCGCAGCTGCATGCCGGCCACCGACGCCAGCTTGCCGAGCAGCGGATCGTCCGTGGCCGAGTCCGTGAGTACGTCCTCTCCCGAGCCGATGACCTGCTCGGCGATGGTGTGGCTGATCTTGAACTCGGGCGAGCGCACCGCCTCGCGGTCCAGGTTGCGCGCCACCTCCACCTGGCCCTGGCCGGCGCCGCGCCGCAGGATCAGGAAGCCGCGCTCGGCGCTGGTCAGCTCGATCACCGCGTCGAGGATCGTCGCCAGGATCCTCTTCGGCTGCTGCTCCGAGGCCATGGCGTGGATGATCTCGATGATGCGGACGAGCCGCTCGCGCTCCCTGGCCTCTTCCCCTCCCCCGAGGATGGAGTCCCGCAGGAAGGCGCGCAGGTCTTTCTTCTTCGGTTTCTCGGCGGGCATAGACCGGCGATTGTAATGAATTGAACCGAGATCAGGGTCTGTTGCGGACGAGAGAGGGACGAGACGGACGGGCCGGGTCCCTGCGGTCTTGCCGCTGGGACGGTCCGGCGGCAGGCGCTTGACGCGTCCATCCTGGCCCGCCTATCGTGTCGATCGAGCGAACAGAACCGTCGGGACCGTGCCCCTGCGGGCAGATGTCTGTCCGCTCCCTCTCCGGGGAGGTCTTCTCCATGGGAGAGGAATATGGGTGTCGCATCCCTTCGCAGATTCGCGGCGCAAGCCGCCTTCTGGCTCGTGTCGTGTCCCACCGTGCTCGCCGGGACCCCGGTCATCCAGGGCGTTACCGAGACATCGGGCACGGGCGAGGCCAGCTTCTCGTTCAAGATCATCCCGAATGGGAACACGATCCTGGACGTCCACATCATGCCCGAAGCGAAGGGGAAGTCGCTCAAAGCCCCCAAGGACAGCAATAACGGCAGCGGGGTCACCATGCCCGCGGGCTGGGGCTTCGACTCGAGCGGCAGCGGCTACCACTTCTACGCAGAAACGGGAGCGGCCGCTGGAGGAGCGGTGCCCGAGGAGGGCTTCACGTTCAAGGTCGTGGTCAAGGCGAAGGAGAGCCCTCCCCAGATGACCGCTCTCTTCTCGCTGACCAACTCGGGGAAGAAGCGGTCGACTTCCGGGGCGAACGGCGACATCGTCCACGGCCCCACGAACACCGGGCAGAACGACGCGGGCCAGTCGAACCTGTTGAAGATGCCGGTCACGAAGGCCTCCGCGGTCCTGAATCCCGGCTCGAATCCCGTGCTGGGAGGGTTCCTTCTGCTGGACCTGGAAACCAACGCGCCTCACCTGGCCTACACGGTGTACGTGAGCCGGTCGCTGGCGGTCGATCCGGCCGACGACCTCCTCAGCATCGGGCTGAACATGAACGACGTCCCGCCGCGGGAATGGGGACTGCAGATGGTCGACTTCCGCGGGGCGTTCACGGAGCGCTTCGGCCGAGGCCGGGCTCAGGCGCGCCTGGAGATTCCGGATGATGAAGGACTGATCGGTCAGACCCTGCACTTCGTCGTGGCGCTCGACGACGACCACGACGGCGTGCCGGACGCGTACAGCGAGCCCGTGACCGTGACGATTGGAGAAGAGTGAGAGGAGGCGAACATGAAGAGCATCACCATCCTGTTGGGACTCGCTCTGTTTCTCGCTGACGCAAGCGCCCAGAGCGTGAGCAGCGTGACCTCTCAGGAGATCACCGACGGCACGACCCAGACCGTGTACTTCTTCACGGTGACGGCCGGCGAGACAGCCATCAGCAACATCCACATCCTGCCGCCGGAGGGGAAAGCATGGACGTTCCGCCTTGCGGGGACCACAACACGGACGTGCATCCGCTCGACGCCAACGGGGAGATCCAGAAAGACGCGGACGGGAACGAGATCGAGCTGGACTGGCAGCAGTAGCCGACGAGCGAGGGCTTCCACTTCTTCGCGGGCTCGAGCGGCACGAGCATCGCACCGAACTCCTCGGTCTGTGTGGAGCTCTACTACGTGGGCAAGGCAAGCCGCTGGGAGGACGGCCAGGTGACCTGGTTCCTCACGTCGAACGGCGAACGCGAGTTCGGCCCCGGTGACATCATCCTGCAGGGGAACTTCGGCTCGGACGGGCAGCCCTTCAATCTGCCGCTCGCCTCCCTGCACGGAGAGCCGAACCCCGGGTCGAGCACGACCGCAGGCGGCACGGTGATCGTGGACCTCGCGTCAGGGCAGACCGGATGCGCATACCAGGTCTTCCTGTCGCGGGCGCGGATCCCGGACGGCGTCACGGACGGGAACGGACAGGCCATCGGGATCGACACGACCGAGCCGCCGCCGGCAGACTGGGATCTTCAGGTGCGCGGCGCGCGCGGAGCGCTGCGCTGGGATGGAGGCGCGCAGTACCAGATCTCCATCCCGCTGGACCGGGATCTCATGGGCCTGACGTTCTACGCCGTGGCCGCCATGGACCTGGACGGCGACGGCGCCTACGACATCTACACCGAGCCGCAGGAAGTCCTGATCACCGCGCCGTAGACGGCTCGGGTCCGCCGTGCCGACGGACCCGGCTGCGCTGGCCGCCACGACTCGGCTGCCGAGCGCCCGCGGCTGCCCACCTCGCTCTTTCCTTCTCACCCTACTTGCGGCCCTTGCCTGCAGGCAGCGGGATAGGACGCCAGCGGAGCGCAGCGGCGGCTCCCCTGGAGAAGGAGGCGGCCGCGACGCCGTGCCACCACACCGCCCGTACCTCATGTCACCGGGCCGCCGGCATCGCCTCCATCTCGACGAGCCACTCCTCGTTCGTCGCGCACTCGATGCACCGGAAGTCGCGCATCCGCCTCCGTATCCCAGGGGACCGCCGCGGCGCTCCCCTCCACCCCTGTCTCCCCTCCCCTCTGCTTCGCGCAACGGTCGTTTGTTCCTCGCGCCACGCGCGCCCTCTCGCCCCGCAAGTCGCCACGCGAATCTGCCGACAAGGGAAGTTCGGAGGACGCGGATGAGCCAGACCGTTCAGGACCGCACCGCGGGGCCGTTGCCCGCGGAGCTTCACGCCGCCCTCGTGAGCCTCGTCGAGAAGAAGGCCATCGAGCTGCCGGTCCTGCCGGAGGTCGCCAGCCAGGTCATCACGGCGAGCATGGACGAGGAGTGCGACCTGCGCCACCTCACGACGCTGATCAGCCGCGACCAGTCGATGACGGCGCATCTCCTGCGCCTGGCGAACTGCGCCCTGTACGCGCCGGCCGTGCCGATCCTGTCGCTGCAGCAGGCCCTGAACCGGCTCGGCCTGAAGAAGATCCGCGAGCTGGCTCTCATCGCCTCCTGCGAGAGCAAGGTGTTCCGCGTCGCCGGGTTCGATCTGGCGGTGCGCGGCCTGTTCAAGCACTCGCTCGCGGCCGCGGCCTATGCCCAGGAGATCGCGCGCAAGCGGGGCGACGCCGTCGACGAGGCCTTCCTGTGCGGGCTGCTCCACGACGTCGGGCGTCCAGTTCTCCTGCAGGCGATCTCCGACCTGAAGGGCGAGATGGGAGTCGAGGTCGAGCGGCAGTCCGTGCTCGCGGCCGCGGCCGAGTTCCACTGCCGCGTCGGCAGCGACCTGGTGCAGAGCTGGGGCCTTCCGGAGAGGCTGGCGGGCGCGATCCTGCACCATCACGCGCCGGCGCAAGGGGAGGGCGCTCGCTCCGCTGCGATGCTGACGCGCCTTGCCGACGACCTGGCGCATTACGTCGCGGGCCCGAAGGACGTGACGGCCGAGGCGCTGCGCGCACACGAGCTGCTCGCGCCGCTCGCCCTCGACGGCCAGGAGATGGAGCGCCTCCTGGCCCTGAAGGACACGGTCCTGCAGATCGTCGAGTCCGCGGCCTGAGACAGCCGCCCGAGGAGCATGGCGCTCAGCGCTGGCCCTCGTCCGCTGGCGCGGGGGCTGGCGGGGCGCCGCCGTCCTCTTCCGCGCCGCTGAGTCCCTGCAAGACCTCGTGCACGTACGGCAGGGTGAGGAGCGCCGGGTAGTAGTAGCCGATCGCGTCGATCACCTCGCGCGCCTTCTCGCGGTTGTTCTGCGCTGTGTAGACCCGCAGGGCGACGAACAACGTGCGGAAGTTCGCGGGCGCGATGGTGCGCGCCTGCTCGACGTGCCGGCAGGCGCGGTCGAGATCGCGCCCCGACGTCAGGAAGTGCTCCGCGAGGCGGTTGTTCGGCTCGGCGAGCTGCGGATTGAGGGCCAGGACCTCCAGGTACGTCCGAGCCGCCGGCTCCGTCTGGTTCTCGCTCCAGAGCGAGTCGGCCTCGGCCAAGAGCCTCTCGACCTCTGCCTGCTCCTCCTGCTCGCCGGCCGGGGGGGATTCTCCCTCGCCCGCCTGCTCGGTGTCCCAGGGCATGAGCGCGTCTACCGCGCGGCTGACGAAGTCCTCCTCGGCGCTCAGCCGCCGCGAAGCCCAGTTCACGCCGTGGGCGGCGAGGATGCCCCACCACGGCGCGACCACGGGCATGGTCTCATCCGACTCCTCGCTGTCCGCGCCGGCCGCCGCCGCGTCTTCCTCGGGATCGTTGTACAGCAGGAGCCACGCCCGCTCGTTGTTGGGGTTGATCTTCGTGGCCTTCTCCAGCGTGCGGCGCGCGAGGTCGTCCATCCCCTGCTCCTGCAGGAACAGGGCCTGCAGGACGAGGGCCTGATCGTCGTTCGGGTTGAGCTGGAGCAGGCGGCCAACCCACTTGCAGCCCGCGTTGATCAGGGCGTCCCGTTCCACGAGGTTCTGCGTCAGGCTGGCCAACTCGACGCAGAGCCGCGCCGCCTCCAGCAGGCACTCCGGGTCGTCCGGATGCTCGCCGAGCGTCTGCCAGAACTCGTCGATTCCCTCGAGCCGTTCGCTCGAGTCGCCGTACCGGCACTTGCTCAGGCCGTGCCACATCTTGGCGCGGCTGTTGCCGGGGTCGATCTCCAAGGCTTTCTCGAAGTCGGCGACGGCAGCCTCGTGCGATTCTTCGATGAAGTGGCACTTGCCGCGCTCGACCAGCGCCTCCAGGCCGTTCGGGTCGGCTGCGAGCGCCCGGTCGAACACGGCGATGGCCTCGGCCCAGGCCCGCCTGCGCACGAGGTTCGCGCCGGTGGCGAGGTTCTCGGCGTACTCCGCGCGCGCCGCGCTCTGCTTGTAGCCGCGGCTTCTCATCCCGCCGACCAGGATCACGACCACGGCGATCACGACCAGGGACGCGAGCAGCGAGATGACGCGGTGGCGCCGCACCTTCTTCAGCAGGCGCGTGTGCAGCGCGGTGCGCCGCGCGCTGATGGGCTCGCCGGCGAGGAAGCGCTCGAGGTCGAGGGCGAACTCGATGGCCGTCTGGTAGCGCCGGTCCGGGTCCTTTTCGATCGCCTTGTGGCAGATCGTCTCCAGGTCGCGCGGCACCTCCGGGCGCAAGCGGCGCACTGGCCGCGGCTCCTCGCACTCAATCTTGTGCAGGATCTCCTGAGTCGATTCGCCCTGGAACGGCGTCGTGCCGGTGAGCATCTCGTAGAGGGTCACGCCCAGGGAGTAGATGTCGGTGCGCCGGCCGACTTGCGAGCGGTCGCCGCACACCTGTTCGGGGCTCATGTAGATCGGCGTGCCCACGAGAGCGCCCGACTCGGTCAGGGTGCCGGCCTTCTCGGGCCTGGCCAGGCCGAAATCCGTCAGCACCGGCCGATCCTTGTAGCTGAGGATGATGTTGGCCGGCTTCACGTCGCGGTGGATGATGCCGTGGTCGTGCGCGAAGAAGAGCGGCCGGGCGGCCTGGGCGACGATCGCCGCGCTGTCGCGCGCGGAGAAGCGCCGTTCGCGCATGGCCTTGTCGAGGGGCGCGCCCTCGACGAGCTGCATGGCGTAGTAGAAGACGCCGCCCTGGTCGCCGATGCTGTGGATCTGCACGATGTTCTCGTGCACCAGCTTGGCGACCGACTGGGCCTCGCGCAGGAAGCGCCGGATGACCGTTTCCGTCACCGACAGGCTCGGGGGAAGCACCTTCAGCGCCACGGTCTGCCCGAGGCGCACGTTCAGCGCCTCGTACACGATCCCCATGGAGCCGTGGCCGATCTCGCGCACGATCCGGTAGTCCCCCAGCGTCTGCCCGAGGAACGAGCGCGCGAGCTGCCGGGCGTCCGCGCTCAGCGGCGCGAACAGCCGGGTCTCGCCGGCGCTCTCGTCCTTGCCGAGGGGCGCCGTCTCTCCGGGATCGGTACCGTCCTGTCCGGCTTGATGCATAACGGGGTGATGGGAATGAAAGACGGCGTTCGGGCGCGGTACTTTCGCCGCGGCCCGACTATTCGCCGAAAGCGGGATTCCATGCTACCCGGGCCCAGAGGGCCGGATGCCTTGAATCAGCACCACCCGGCGGCCGCGCGGATGGCGAAGAGGCGCGCGAGCAGAGGCTCCAAGTCGTCCATGCGCAGCATGTTTGGACCGTCCGACAGGGCCGCGTCCGGATCGTCGTGGACCTCCATGAAGACGCCGTCGCAGCCGGCCGCGACCGCGGCCTGCGCCAGGTAGGGGATCATCCTGCGGTCGCCGGAGCTGCTCTTCCCCGCGCCGCCGGGCATCTGCACCGAGTGGGTGGCGTCGAACACGACCGGCACGTCCAGATCCTGCATGAGGGGGATGGAGCGCATGTCCGAGACCAGCGTGTTGTAGCCGAACGAGACGCCGCGCTCCGTGAGGAGCAGGTTGCCGCCGCCCGCCGCCCGCACCTTGTCCACGACGTTTCTCATGTCCCACGGCGCCATGAACTGCCCCTTCTTCACGTTGAGAGCGCGCCCGGTGCGCGCTGCCGCCACGAGCATGTCGGTCTGCCGGCAGAGGAAGGCGGGGATCTGCAGCACGTCGACCACGGCCGCAGCGGGCGCGGCCTGGTCCGGTTGGTGGATGTCGGTGATCAGCGGCAATCCGGTCTCGGCCTTGGCGCGCGCGAGGATGGCGAGACCTTGCTCGAGGCCGGGCCCGCGGAAGGAATCGATGGAGGAGCGGTTGGCCTTGTCGAAGGAGGCCTTGAAGACGAGGTGCACGCCGGTCGCGCGCCGGACCTGCTCCAGGCGCCTGGCGATGCGCAGGACCACTTCCTCGGACTCGATGACGCACGGGCCGGCGAGGACGAGCAGGGGCTGGCCCGCGCCCGCGAGGTACGGGCCGACGCGCGCGACGCGCTGGGGAGGTTCGATCATGCGCGCCAGTCTAGCGCCGGGGCGGGCGAGGGCGAGGGGCGCGCCGTGCCGGTCAGTCGAGGACGCGCGGCCTGGTCAGCTCGCGTATCCTCTCCAAGTCGCGGCCGCGGCCGTCTGCCTGGCCGTTCTCGCCGCCGCCTGCGGCGGCCGGCGGCACGTAGGCCGTGCCGCAGGCAGCGCAGAAGCTCCCCTCGGAGACGGGCTGCGCGCAGTCCTCGTTCGGACAGTGGTCGAGGAGCAGTTCTCCACACTCGCAACAGTAGGACGCCATCCCGGCCGCGGCCAGCGTCATGCGCGGGCGGACGATCGTCTTTCCTCCCCTGGTGTAGGCGACGTTGGCCAGGCAGTCGGCGCGTTCGCAGTACATGAGGGCGCGGGACTCCACGGCGGCCTCCCGCTCGCGCAGCAGGTCGAGGCCGAGCACGCGGGCCGCGTCCTTGATCTTGGCGAAGCTCAGGGCCGAGGTGTTGCCCCGCTCGAACTGCGACACAGCCGCCTGCGACACGCCGAGCTGCCGCGCCAGCTCCACCTGCTTGATCGACCGCTCGAGCCTGGCCTGGCGCAGCTTCCACGGGAGGGACTCGGAGGTCGCCATCGGGGAACCTGTTGTGTGCGAGCAGAGGGCGCTGTGTGGAGCCATACAAGTAATCCCGAAGTCCGCCCCGCCGCTCGCCGCGGGAGGTCCGCGCGGCGGCGAGGCGCGTGCTCAACCCTGGTACGGGGCCACTTCGACGTCCGTCTCGAACAGCACGCGGCCGTCGAGGACGATTCTCAGCCGGGCGAGGCTCCTGGTCGTCTGCAGCCAGGAGAAGCTGTCGCCGTGGACGATGATCTGCACCGCGCGTTCCGCGACCTGGACGCGCTCGAAACCGCTGTCGCACAAGGTCCGGCCGTCGATCGTGACCTCGAAGCGCTCTCCCGCGAGGAGCGGCCGTGAAGCGTGGATCTGCACCAGCACGCTGGCGAACGGCGGCCCCACCTCGCGGGCCAGGTGGACCGCGGTGAAGCGCTCCTTGCGGCGGTGCGGAATGCGGACGAGACTCAACATGATCGCCTCCTGGCGCGATCCCTTCCTTCGAACCCTGGCGGTCCTTCTATCGGCACGTTCCGGCCGCGAACCTGCGAGAAAAACAAGTAATACGCCGCTTTTTTCGTAGAAGTCGCCCACGCCGCGCCGGGCCTCGCGGCCTGCTGAGCGCCGCCGCAGGCAGGATGACTTCTTCGACGGGCTGCTAAGCTCCTGCCGCGCGCCGCCCGTCGCGGCCGCCCCGCCGAGGATCGATGACGCAGGCCCAGGAACAACGCTCCCGCCCCGGCAGGCGCCTGAAGAAGGCGCTGCTCCTGCTCGGCGCGATCGCCGTGGCGCTCGCTCTGGCCGAGGGCGCGATGCGCCTGAGCAGCGTGCGCGCGATCCCCTTTCCGGAGAACACCGGAGCGGTCACGCGTCCGGCGGACGATCCGCTGCTCCAGCGCGTCCCGCGGCCGAACGCCACCCAGACGATCACCTATCGGCTCAGGCGCGATGCCTCTCCCGTGGTGGTGACCATGAACACGAATCGTCACGGCTTCCGCGGCCGCGCCTTCGCCGAGGAGAAGCCGGAGGGGACCTTCCGCATCGCCTGCGTCGGGGACTCGTACACCTTCGGCATGGGAGTCGGGGACGACGAGACCTGGCCGGCCAGGCTGCAGGCGCTCGTTGACCTGCGCGCCGGCGCCGGCCGCTGCGAGGTCTGGAACTGCGGCGTCCCGGCCTACGACACGCCCCAGGAGCTGGCCTTCCTGACCAAGACCGTGCTGCCCTTCCGGCCCGACCTCGTGCTGCTCTGCTACTACCTGAACGACGCCAAGACCACGGAGGAGATCTACCGCTCCGACAACCCGCTCGAACGCCTGCTGGAGATGCTGAGCCAGCCGAGGCGGGAGGGCTTCCGGGCCTTCGTGCGCCGCCACTCGGTCCTGGCCGACGTGCTCGCCGAGCAGCTCTTCTTCCGCCTGGCGATGGACCGCTATGCCTTCTCCTACCTCGAGGTCTATCGCGCCGACCTGGAGGGGTGGAGGGAGGCGAAGCAGGCCCTGGTGCGCATGCGCGACCTGCTGCGCGAGCAAGGCATCCGCTTCGGCGTCATCACCTACCCTCTCTTGATCCGGCGCGAGGGCGCCCTGGAATCCAGCGCCGCGGACGCGATCGTCCACGAGTTCCTGCGCCAGGAGTCGATCGCCGCCTTCGATCTCGCGCCCTCCTTCCACGACCGCGACGTCGACGCGCTGCGCGTGCACCCGTACGACCCGCATCCGAACGCGGCCGCGCACCAGATCGCGGCAGAGGCCGTGGCCGGCTTCGTCGAGCGCGTGTTTCCCGAGGCGCTCGCGTCCCCCTCCGGTCGCTGAAGCCGCCGCGCCCGGCGTCGCTCCGCCGAAGAAGCCTTGAATACGACGCTTGACCAGTGGTATCGTCTTGATATCATCGTGACATCACGGCCCTGACGTGGAGGTGCTTCGCATGTCGCAGGAACGTGTCGTTTCGAAGGTCTCGGGCTTCCTCGTGCTGCCGCTGCTCTTGTGCGACCTGGCCGCGGTCATCTGGTGCTTCGTGCAGGCCGCGCACGCCCTTCCCGGCAACGTGTGGAAGTTCGTGGTCGGCGCCGTGGCCGGGATCGTGCTGTTCTTGCTGCTCGTGCCCGGGCTGTTCGTCGTGAACCCGAACGAGTCGCGCGTGCTCGTGCTGTTCGGCGGGTACACGGGCACGGTCAAGCAGAACGGCTTCTTCTGGGTGAACCCCTTCACCATGAAGCACACGGTCTCGCTGCGCGCGCACACGCTGAACGGCGAGAAGATCAAGGTCAACGACAAGTCGGGCAACCCGATCGAGATCGCGGCGGTGGTGGTCTGGCAGGTGCGGGACACCTACGCCGCCAAGTTCGACGTCGACGACTTCCTCCACTACGTGGAGACGCAGAGCGAGGCGGCGGTGCGCAAGCTGGCGAGCGCCTACCACTACGACGGCACCGATGACGAGACCACGCTGCGCGGCGACACCGAGACGGTGAACGAGCACCTGCGCCGCGAGCTGGAGGAGCGCTTCAGCCGCGCCGGCATCCACGTGCTCGAGGCGCGCATCGCGCACCTCGCCTACGCCCCGGAGATCGCCCAGGCCATGCTGCAGCGCCAGCAGGCGAGCGCGGTCGTGGCCGCGCGCACCAAGATCGTGGAAGGCGCGGTCGGCATGGTGCAGATGGCTCTCGAGGAGCTGGCCAGGAAGGAGGTGGTCGATCTCGACCCGGAGCGCCGCGCCGCCATGGTCAGCAGCCTGCTCGTGGTCCTCTGCGGCGAGCGCACGACCCCGGTGGTGAACGTCGGCACGCTCTACACCTAACAGGGTCTTCATGGCCACGCGCAAGGCGTTCCTGCTGCGCATCGACGGGCGGCTGCACGACGAGCTCAGGCGCTGGGCGGACCAGGATCTGCGCAGCTTGAACGCCCAGATCGAGTTCCTGCTGCGCCGCGCCGTGGAGGAGCGGAGGAAGAAGCTCGAGGACGAGCCGGGCAAGCGCGCGCGGCAGTGAAGGCGGCGCGCGCGCCGTTGCTATACTGCCGTCGATGAGGCAGGAGCAGCTCGCGCACGCTCTGGGCGAACTGGAGCAGGACGGCACGCTCGACGCCGCGCAGCGCCGCGCCGTGGAGGAGCGGCTGCTCGAGGCGCTCTTCCCCAGGAAGGAGCGCACCGGCCTGCTCGTCGCCGTGATCTCCGTGCTCGGCAGCCTGCTGATCGGCGCCGGCGTGCTGTTCTTCGTGGCCCAGCACTGGGACGAGCTCGGCAAGTGGGCGCAGATCGGCCTGGTGCTCGCCGCTCTGCTCCTGAGCCATCATTTCGGCTTCGTCCTGGCCGAGCAGCCGGGCCGCTACCCGCGCACCGGGACGGCGCTCACCCTGCTCGGCGTGCTCTGCCTGGGCGGAGCGCTCATCCTCGTGACGCAGATCTACAACATGCAGTCGGTCTACGAATCGAACCTCGTGCTGGCCTGGTGGCTGTGCGCGGTTCCCTTCGTGTTCCTCAGGCGCTCGCCCGCGCTGCTTCTGGTGGTGACGGCGCTCTTCACGATCTGGCTGGCCTGGCACACGTGCCTGTGGTTGGACGTTCTCGACCTGGACAGCGATGAGAACGCGGTCTCTGCCCTGTGCCTGCTCGGCCTCGGCTTCGCCGCGCTCATGACGGTGCTGGCATCGCTTTGCGACAACACGCGCTTCGCCGGCTTCGCGCCGGTCTTTCGCCTGTTCGCCGCGCTGGCGGGGTTCCTCGGGTTGTACGGGTTGTCGTTTCACGACGGGGCGGTCGCGGACCACGCTCCCGGCGCGCCGTGGGCCGTCACGCTGCCCTTCGCGCTGGTCGCGGGCCTGGCGCTCTTCCTCGTGCTCTGGGCGGCGCGCGGGAAGGCATCGCGCCCGGGCGCGTTCGACGCCGCTCTCCTCATTGGAATCGGGGCCGTCCTGGTCGCCGCCATCCGCCTCTGGCCCGCGTGCGTCTTCGTGCTCGCGAACCTCGTGCTGCTCTTCGGGTTGCTCGCGCTGATCGCGCGCGGCGCGAACCGCGGCGTCCCGGCGTACATCAACCTCGGCATCGCCGGCTTCCTGGTGCTCGTGATGACCCGCTACTTCGAGTACCTGGCGGACCGCATGGACAACGCCTTCCTGGCGTTCATCGGCGCGGGCGCGCTCCTGCTCGGCCTCGGGCTGTGGCTGGAGAGGAAGCGCCGGGCGCTGCTCACGCGCGTGCGGGAGAGGTCGTCATGAGCCGCCGGGTGCTCTACGGCGCGGCCTTGCTGCCGCAGCTTCTGCTGCTCGGCTGTCTCATCGCCAGCGAGGAGTGGAGCCTGCGCCACGGCGTGCGCGTGCTGCTCGAGATCGGGCCATGGGACCAGTCGGCGCCGGGAGGCTACCGCAGCGAGCGGGGGCTGGCGATCGCCTGGCTGCGGCGCGACCTTGCCGGGGGGAAAGAGCTCGATCTCGAGCGAGGGGATCTGATCTACGTACTGCTCGAGACGGAGGGTGAGGTCCACCGCGCCGCGGGCATCAGCGGGCAGCGCCCGGATCCTACGTTCTGGCCTTTCCTGCGCGGTCGGGTGGGCAGCGTGAACGAGGACGAACTCGAGGTCGAGTACGGGTTCTCCGACCACTACGTGGGCAAGACCCGAGGCCTGGGCGACAGCGCGTCCTCGACCCGCCTCGCGGTGCGAATCGGCAGGAACGGGGCCGGCCACGTCGAGGATCTGCTGGTCGACGGCCAGCCGTACGACGAGTGGCGCCGGCAACAGGAAGAGCAGCGCAAATGAGCCGCGCGCGCGCGGAAGGAGGGACCACGCCGCTCCGCGTCGTCGGCGTGATCGGCGCCGGCGTCTGCGGCCCCGAGGACGAGGCGCGCGCCGAGGAGGTCGGACGCCGCCTGGCGGAAGCCGGCTGCGCCGTGGCCACCGGCGGGCTCGGCGGGGTCATGGCCGCGGCCTCGCGGGGCGCGAAGTCGGCCGGCGGCCTGGTGATCGGGATTCTGCCCGGAGCAACGGCCGCGGACAGGAACCCGTGGGTCGACGTGCCGATCGTCACGGCCATGGGCGACGCGCGCAACGCGATCCTGGCCAACAGCGCGGAAGCGTTCATCGCAATCGCCGGCGGCTTCGGCACCCTCTCCGAGATCGCCTTCGCCTTGAAGCGCGGGAAGCGCGTGGTGAGCCTCGGCTCGTGGAGGCCCGATCCCGCCGTCATCGCGGCCGAGACGGCCGCGCAGGCGGTCTTACTGGTCCTCGCGGGCTGAAGGGACCGAGGATGCGCGGCGCCATGCTTCCGATGTTCCAGCAGGCCAGGCCGGCGCGCGAGGGCCCCGAGATCGAATGGAAGGAGCGGCTGCCTGCGCCCGCGCGCCTGGCGCGCATCTGCGACTCGGGCGAGGTCGTGGGCGTGGCGGACGCGGAAGCCGTTCGCGCCGAGCTCGTGCGCATCGCCGACGAGCTGCTCGATCCGCCGGTCGACCTTGCGACCCGGCGGCGCCGCGCCTACGGGCTCGTGCTGCTCGAGGCGCGCGTGGCGCGCGCGCGCCGGCCGCCGGTCCACGTCTTGCTTCCTTGCGGGCGCCGCGTCGCCTACGTGCGCGACGGCAGCATGAGCAGGCCGGCCGGCCGGCGCGAGCTTCAAGCCCTGAAGAGAGGTCCCGCGCGCGCCCCCAGCCTGGACGAGGGCGCCTGGCGCGTGCTCGCGGCCTTGGCGCGCGCCCGCGCTCTCGCCGCCGCCTCGATCGCGCGCGCGGCACGCCTGGGCGCGCGTGCCGCGCGCCGTTCCCTGGTGCGCCTGAAACAGGCTGGCCTGGTCCTGGAAAGAGACGACGGCGCGCTCTGGCTCTCGCCCGCCGGGCATGAGCGCCTGGCGCGCAGGAAAGGAGGCAAGCGGTGAGGGTGCTGCGCGCGGGCGAGAAGCTCTTCATGGTGCGCGTCGACCGCGGCGAGGAGGTCGTGGCGGCCCTGCAGGCCGTCGCGCTCTCTCTCGGCATCAAGTCGGGCGCGGTGACCGGCATCGGCGGGCTCCGCGAGGCGCGCCTCGCTTTCCTGGACACGAAGACCAGGCAGTACCAGACCCGCGACTTCGCCGGCGACTACGAGCTGATCAGCCTCACCGGCAACTTCGCCCTCTTCGAGGGCCGGCCCTTCCTGCACGCCCACGTCGTGCTCTCGGACGCGGAGTTCCGCTGCGTCGCCGGACACCTGGTGAGCGCGGTCGTCGGGGTCACGGGAGAATTCGCGCTGCGCGCGGGCGACGCGCCGCTCGAGCGCCGCCAGAACGACGATCTGGGCATCAAGGAGCAGTACATCCCGCGCTCCTTCCTGCCTCCCGAGGAAGGGTGAGAGGCGCCGGGAAGCGGCAATGGGCCCTATGTCACACGTGCTCGTCACAGGCGCCTCGGGGCTGGTCGGCAGCCGCGTCGCCAGCGTTCTTTCCGCCGCGGGACACGAAGTCACCGGCACCTTCCGCGCGCATCCCGAACGGCTGCGCGGCTCCGGCTGCTGCGCCAGCGCCGTGGAGCTCGACCTCGCGGACGATCGCTCGCTGGAAGCGGCCTTCCGCTCGGCCTGGCCCGAGGCCGTGGTGCACTGCGCTGCCCTGTCCGATCTGGCGGCGTGCGAGTCCGACCCGGAGAAGGCGCGGCGCATGAACTACGACGCGACGCTGAAGCTGGCGCGCATGAGCGGCGCCTTTGGCTGCCGCTTCATCTTCTGTTCCACCGACCAGGTGTTCGACGGGGAGGCGGGGGGATACCGGGAGGAAGACGTGCCGGCCCCGATCCACGTCTACGGGGCGACCAAGCGCGACGCCGAGCAGGAGCTGCTGCGCATCCACCCGGCGGCGACCGTGCTGCGCCTCAGCCTGGTGTACGGCTTGAGCCCGAGCGGCGACCGCTCCGTTTCCGAGAGGATCGTCAACGCCCTCTCTCGGGGGGAGCGGCTGCGCCTCTTCGTCGACGAGTTCCGCACTCCGATCCTGGCGGACGACGTGGCGCAGGTCATCCTCAGGATCCTGCCGGAGCACGAGCCGCAGATCCTGCACGTGGCCGGGCCCGAGCGCCTTTCACGCTACGACCTGGGCCTGCGCGTGGCGGCGGCGCACGGCCTGGACCCGGCCGGGATCGAGGCCGTCCGGCGGGACGACGTGGCCACCACGCCCAGGCGGCCGAAGGACCTGTCGCTGGACATCACGCGCCTGCGCAC
>JACQZJ010000083.1 GCA_016213895.1 Planctomycetota bacterium
CTGGGCACGACGGGGATCGTCAGGCCGTACTCGACGGCTGCCTACAAGGCGAGCGTCATCGGCACGATCGACGTCGCCCGCGAGCGAGGCCATCGCCTGCTCGTCAAGGCGGTGGTCGAGGAAGGCGTTGACCGCGCGCGCCACGGCCGCCGGCTGCTCGAGCGCCTCGCGGTACTTCACCTCGACCATCTCGATGTTCGGCGCGCGCTTGGCCAGCACGCGCACGCGCGCCAGGTCGCCGAGGTAGAGGTTCCTCATGGTCTCGTTGTCGGTCTCGTCCGCCTCGTTGCGCCGCACCAGCATCTTGGCCTGCGACGCGAGCACCTCGTCGATGTCGCGCCGCATGAGGATGACGCGGTAGAAGTTGTCCGGCGGCAGGTCCTTCAGCAGGTAGGAGATGACCTTGAGCACCTTGCCGCGCGCGTCCTGCAGCCAGGCCTTGTCCTCGGCCTTCTCCAGGTCCTTGACGCGCTCGTCCTCGAAGTAGCCGCGCGGGTTGTCCTCGTCCGCGGCGCGGATCGCGTCCGTCATGACCTTGAGCCCGCCGGCCTCGAGCATCTTCATCATCATCGACGTTCCGGAGCGCGGCAGCCCGGAGACGATGACGATCTCCTCGCCGTAGCGGCGCTTCCTGAGAAGCCTCCGGATCGGGTTGGGCACGCTGTCTCCTTTGCTGGGCCGGATGCGGCACGGCTGCGCCGCCGCTTGCCAGGCTACGCGAATCCGGCCCGACCGGCAACGGCGGCCGCGCCGGGCCGCGCGTGCGGCCGCCTCTGTTCCTGATCGGTTGCGGCGGCGCGCGATCCTGAAGGAATCGCGCGGCCCCGAGGCCCGGCGCGGTGCGCCTTGGACTCGTCATGTCCCGGGAGTAGACTCACCTGCCGGCCCGCGCTGGCGCGGTCTTGCGCCGCCGAGGCGCGCCCTGCTTCCCCCTGGAGATCCGCGACGTGGACCACCTGATCGAGCCTCACGGCGGAACGCTCGTCAACCTGCTCGTGGACGGCGGCCGTGCCGCCGAGCTGCGCGCCGCGTCGCGCGACTGGCCCTCTTGGAGCCTGACGCCGCGCCAGCTCTGCGACCTGGAGCTGCTCCTGAACGGCGGCTTCTCGCCGCTCCAGGGCTTCATGACGCGCGCCGACTACGAGTCGGTGCGGGACGACATGCGCCTGCGAAGCGGCCTGCTCTGGCCCGTGCCGGTGACGCTCGACCTGTCCGAGGAGCTGGCAAAGGAGCTGCGCCCTGGAGCGCACCTCGCCTTGCGGGACGGCGAGGGTTTCATGCTCGCCGTCTTGCACGTGGAGGAGGTGTGGCGGCCAGACCTCGGCCTCGAGGCGCGCCGGGTGTACGGCAGCGACAGCCTCGAGCATCCGGGCGTGCGCGCTCTCCTGGAAGAGTGCCGCCCGTGCTGCGCCGGCGGCCGGCTTGAGGGCATCCAGCTCCCGATCCACTACGACTTCCGCGCGGAGCGCCTCGCGCCCCACGAACTGAGAAGGGAGTTCGAGCGCCAGGGCTGGCGGCGCGTGGTCGCGTTCGCGACGCAGAGCCCCATGCACCGCGCCCAGCACGAGATGACGCTCTGCGCCGCCAAGCTGGCGCAGGCGAACGTGCTCATCCAGCCCGTGGTCGGCCCGACCGAGGTGGGCGACCTCGAGCACTACACGCGCGTGCACTGCTACCAGGCGCTGCTCGCTCATTTCCCGCAGCACACCGCCAAGCTGGCAGTGCTGCCGCTCGCCTTGCGCCTGGCCGGGCCGCGCGAGGCGCTGTGGCGCGCCCTCGTCCACAAGAACCACGGCTGCACCCACGTCATCGTCGAGCCCGGTCAGCCTCTCGAGCTGGCGCGTGCCCGCGCCGCCGAGCTGGGCGTGGACATCCTGCCCTTCGAGAGCATGGCCTACGTCGAGGACCTCGACGCCTGCGTGCCGGAGAGCGAGGTGCCGCCGGGCGCGCGCGTGCTGCACGTCTCGGACGCCGACCTGCGCCGCCGCCTCGACGAGGGACGGGAGATCCCGGAGTGGTTCACTTTCCCCGAGGTCGCGGCCGTGCTGAGGCACAGCTACCCGCCGCGCCGGCGCCAGGGGTTCACCGTCTTCCTGACCGGCCTCTCCGGCGCGGGGAAGTCCACGGTCGCGAACGTGCTGCTGGTGAAGTTCCTGGAGATGGGCGGCCGGCCGGTGACTTTGCTCGACGGCGACATCGTGCGGCGCCACTTGTCGTCGGAGCTGGGCTTCTCGCGCGAGCACCGCGACATCAACATCCGGCGCATCGGCTTCGTGGCCGCGGAGATCACCAAGAACGGCGGCATCGCCATCTGCGCGCCGATCGCTCCGTATCGCAGGGTGCGGCGCGAGGTGCGGCAGATGGTGGAGAAGGGCGGCGGCTTCATCCTGGTGCATGTGCGCACGCCGCTCGAGGTGTGCGAGCAGCGCGACCGCAAGGGCCTTTACGCCAAGGCGCGCGCCGGGATCGTCAAGGAGTTCACCGGCATCTCCGACCCCTATGAGGAGCCGGAGGACGCGGACGTGGTGCTCGACACCTCGGAGCTGACGCCCGAGCAGGCGGCGCAGGAGGTGCTGCTGCATCTCGAGCGCCAGGGATACGTGGGCGTGGACGGCGGGGCCTGAGTTGGCCGCCGGAGCAGGGCGATGAGCGGCTTCACCATCGTGCGGCAGGTCGCGGCGCCCGCGGAGCGCGTGTTCGCCGTGTTCGCGGACTTCGCCGGGGCGAGCAAACGCATCCCCGCCATCGAGAAGGTGGAGATCGTGGGCGGCGGGCCGATCGGCAAGGGCACGCGCATCCGCGAGACGCGCGTGCTGCACGGCATGCGCGCCACCGAGGAGCTGGAGATCACGCGCTACGAGCCCGGCGAAGGCTACGCGCTCTCCTGCGAAAGCCACGGCTGCCTGTTCAGCACGGCCGTGCTCCTGCGGCCGCGGGGCAGCGAGACCACGATCGAGCTGGCCTTCCAGGCTGAGCCGCGCGGCGCGCTCGCGCGCATCAAGCTCGCGCTCCTGCTTCCCGCCATGAAGAAGGAGTTCGAGAAGGACGTGGACGCGCTCAAGGCCGCGGCCGAAGGGCCGGCGTAGCCGCGCCCGGCGCCGCTCGGCCGCCTACTCGCCGCTCTAGAGGTCGGGAACCACACCCGTCAGGTACGTGAAGCCGTCGTTGCCGCGCACCTCGAGGGCGCGGCCGGCGAGATCCTCGACGTCGTGCGCGCCGAACGGCAGCGGCGCTCCGCTCTTGGTGTCGATCTTGAGCCGCGCCGCGCACGGGTCAACGAGCGACGCCGTCATCACTCCCACCTCGGTCATGACGCCGAGGCCGTCGTCGAGGAAGATGGAGAACGTGACCGTGTCGGCCGGCACGTGCTGGACCTTCACGTCGAGGCGGTCGCGGTTCTCCTTGGCCTTGGTGCGGACCTCGACCCAGCCCTTGGCGTCCGCGTCGGGCGCCGGGTCCGGCAGGGCGAGGGCGTCCTTGCCCTTGTCCCAGGCGCCGCCCTGGCAGTCCTTCTTGTCCGCGAACTCCGGAACCAGCCCCTCCAGGAAGACCTGGCCGCCGCTCCGCACCTGGACGAGCCGGCCGCACAGCTCCTCGACCTCGGTCGCGCCGAGCGGCAGCGGCCCCTGCTTCTGGTCGAACTTGAGGATCACGACGTCCGGATCCTCGAGCGAGACCGCCATCACGCCGATGCTGGTGAAGGTGCCGGCGCCAACGGCGTCCTCGAGGAACGCCTCGAACGGCAGGAGGGTGTCGAGATGCTGCCCGCGCACCTCGAAGCGGTCCTCGCCGGCCTTGTACGAGCGAATCGTCACGCGTCCCTTGGCGTCCGCGTCAGGGGGCGTGTCCGGCCGCACGAGCGGAGCCGTGGCCCTCTCTGGATGGCAGGCGTGCGCGGCATCGGCGAGAAGAGGGAAGAGGACCGCGGCGGAGAGAACGGTGGTCAGGGTGCGCATGGCGGAGTGGATCTCCTCGGGCAGTGGCGTTCCGGCGGCGGGGACGGCGCCGCCCCTCGACTATCGGCCGCACGGGGGGCCCGGCGCTGGAGAAAACCGCCTTGCCGCGCTATTCCCGCTCGCTTGTGCGCTTTGCCCCGCGCTGGTACAAGCGCTGGCGTGACGGCCGGCGAACGGGTCGCGGCCGCGCTTCCACGCTGTTGCGGGGGGAGAGAACCCATGGCCTGGCCGCATCTCATCACGCTGTTTTCCCTGCTCGCGCCGCAAGACGGCGTGGAGAACACGTACTTCCTGGAGTTCGCGGCGGGCGAGCGGCGCACGAACATGGAGGTCGAGGCGCGGCTCGTCCTGCCGAACGCCCAGGACTGGAGCAGCGCCTTCTTCCCGGCGCCGGGGGAGAGCCGCCTGACCGCGACCTTCGTCGCGCCGGCCGCGCCGCGCCAGGCGATCCTGGAAGTCGAGCACCTCTCGTCGAGCGCGAAGGTCGAGTTCGGCGGCAGCTCGCGCATCGACGTGCTCGTCAACGGCAAACCACTGGTCCGGGAGTGGGAGGTCGGGACGCACGTGTTCCTCAGGGACCGCCTGGCGCTGACCAAGATGCTGCGGGCCGGCGAGAACGTCCTCGAGCTGCGCTTCGCCTCCGGCCAGACTGCGTACTGGCTGAAGCGGCTCGAGGTGCAGTGCGTCTTCCCGCCGGACACGGTGTTCAGCGAGGCCGTGGAGCGCCTGGATGGCGGCCGGGACTACGCCGTGGTCGTCAGCCGGCGCACGTTCGCTGACGCCGAGTGGCGGAAGGCGGTCGAGGCGCTCCGCGAGCGCCATCACGCGACCGTGCTCGTCCACGACGGCCCGGTGGCGCTGGTACGGGACGCGCTCGCGGACCTAATGCCGCGCCACGCCGCCTTCGTGGCGCGTCCGCTGGAGGCGAGCCGGCGCTACGTCATCGACGTGCATCGCCTGGCGCGCGCGCTCGACGACGATCCCTACAGCGACGTCTTCTGGGGCATCGTCACCGGCTACGACGCAGGCGACGCTCTCATCGTGGCGAGCGACCCCGGCCCGCTCCTGGTGCGTCGCGCAGCCGCCGGCTGCGGTCTCGACCTCACGCGGTTCGCCGAGGGCCGCTTCTACAGCGAGACGCAGCAGAGCGTCATGTTCGAGCGCGCGCCCGGGGGCGAGGTCGAGCAGAAGACCTGCCCGGCCGACGCCACCGAGCAGCTCGTCAGCACGCTCAACGAGTGGCGGCCCGACTACTTCGCCACCAGCGGGCACGCCACGCCCTACGACTGGCAGATCGGCTTCTCGTACCGGAGCGGCCAGTTCCGTTGCCAGGACGGCCGCCTCTTCGGGCTCGACCTGGCGGGCAGAGTGCTCCCCGTGGACTCGCCCAACCCCAAGGTCTACGGCCCGGCCGGCAACTGCCTGATGGGCCTCGTCGAGGACCGCTCCACCATGGCCCCGGCCTGGATCCACTCGGCGGGCGTGCGGCAGATGATCGGCTTCGTGGTCTCCACCTGGTACGGCTACGGCGCCCACGGGGTGAACCAGATCTTCATCGAGCAGCAGGGGCGCTTCACCTTTGCCGAGGCCTTTCGCGCCAACGGCATCGCCCTCGTTCACCGCCTGGCAACGCGCTTCCCGCGCGCGGCCGCCGTGGACATCGACGAATGGGGCATCGAGGCCGACCCGGAGCTGCTGACGAACCTCGCCGCGCGCCACGGCATCGCCGACCGCGACGCATTGGGCCTCCTCTGGGACCGCGACACCGTCGCCTTCTACGGCGATCCCGCGTATGAGGCGCGCGTCGAGCGCGTCCTCGAGCCGGCCTGGAGCCAGACGCTCGACGTGGATGGGGACGTCTTCACCTTCCAGGTCGCGACCGTGAGAGACGCCTCCTGGCACCGCCCGCCCATCGCCTTCCTCCCCCGTCGCGTACGGGACGTCGAGATCCTCGAGGGCGAGGAACTCGGCCCGGTCATCGCCGACGACTTCGTCCTCCTGCCCTTCGACGGCGCCTTTGCCGCGGGCCAGACGTTCCGCGTGGCATTTCGGACGAGGAGGCGATGAGGCATCGCGGGTATCGTCGCACCTCGGTCATGTCTCGCGGTCCTTCGCTTCGAGCAACCCGCGCGCAACGCCGATGGCCTCGTGGAGCTTCTTCTCCAGGAGCCTCCGGGGCGGCATCTCCAGCCAGTAGGAGGCCACGCGGATGCCGCTCTTCTCGAGTTCCAGGAGTTCGACCGTTTCGCGTTTCCTCCCGGCGCAGAGGATGAGACCGACCGGCGGCTCCTCGTCGGGCTGTCTGTCGTGCTTCTCGAGCCAGCGCAGGTACAGCTCCATCTGTCCCTTGTCCGCGGGCTGAAAGTCCCCGAGCTTGAGGTCGACAGCGACCAGCCTGCGCAAGCCACGGTGGAAGAACAGCAGGTCAAGGTAGTAATCGTCGCCATCCACGGTCATGCGCTTCTGCCGCGCAACGAACGAGAAGCCCACACCCAGCTCGAGGAGGAACGCTTCAAGCTGCCGGATGATCGCGTCTTCCAGGTCCCTCTCCAGGAAGCGGTCCTTCAGCCCGAGGAATCCCAGGAGGTACGGGTCCCGGAAGACCAGGTCGGGCGTGAGCTTGTCGTCGCTCCGCAGGGCGTCGATCTCGGCCCGCGCCAGCTTGGCCGGCTTCCTGGAGAGCGCCGTGCGTTCGTAAAGCATGCCGGAGATCTTCCGATCGAGGGTGCGCGTGCTCCAACGTCCCACCCGGCACAGCTCGGTGTAGAAATCGCGTCGCAGCGGATCGTCCAGGTAGACCAGCCGTTTGAAGTGGGTCCAGCTCAATTGTCCCCGCAGCGCGGAGACAATCTGCTCGTCCTCGAAGACCTCGGCGAAACGCACCATGTGCCGCAGGTTCTTCTCGGAGAAGCCCTCCCCGAACTCCGCACTCAACTCTCTCCCCAGCGCGGAGACAATCCGCTGTCCGTGGTCCGCCCGTTTGGCCTTGAGCACGTCCTCGCGGATGCGCTTGCCGACCAGCCAGTAGAGGGCGACCAGCTCCTCGTTGACCTGTCGCGCGACGCGCTCCCGGACTCCGGTGATGAGGTCCCGCAGCTCGCGCAGCAGATGCACCGGTGGACGCTTCGCTGCAACGGCCCGTTCCGCTTCCGACCGCGGTCTACTCACGAGTGGCCTCCAGGATCGTGCTCGCCCCGAGGTGGAAGTGTTCCAAGCGAACCATTTGCTTCCAGTCGAGCCGGGCGGAATTCCAGATCGGATGAAGCTCGCGGGTCTCCGCGCAGTTCTGGACGACGTGGAGCCAGTAGTCCCCACCGAGCCGTCGCGCGCTCCTGTACTCGTTCGTGCTCAGGGCGACCTCGGCCACGCCGGCGCGACTCTTGACCTCGATGAACAGGAAGTACTTGTAGCCCTCCAGCGCGAGCTTGCACAGCGCGGACTTCGGGACCTCAAGACAGACCGCGAACTCCGCGATGGTCGGGACCGATCCGTTGCTGAGGAACATCTGGGGTGCCCGATCCGAAGACGTTCTCGCGGGAATGATAAGGGATGGCTCCCCGGCGTGGGCGCGGGGATCTTGCATCTGCCGGGCACGCCGTGCGTGCGGCTGCGAGTCAGGATGATGGCGTCCAGCCCGGCCTCCTCCGGCCAGGGAGGCTCGGCCCGGTCGTCCCCGACGACTTCATCCACATCCCTTTCGACGGCGCCCTTGCCGCCGGCCAGACCTTCCGCGTGGAGATCCGCGCGCAACGGGAGTGACCCGGGCGCCCCGTGGGCAGATCAACCCTCGTCGCTCTCCGGGGGCAGAGAGGCGAGAATCGCCTGGATGCGGGGCCTCAGCGCGGGGACGTCGCAGGAGGCCGTCCTGAACACCTCCGCCCAGTCCACCTCGAAGTAGTCGTGAACCAGGGCATGGCGCATGCCGGCGATCAGCCGCCACGGGACTTCTGTGTGTCGCTCCTTGACCGGGGTCGAAAGCCGCCACGCAGCCTCTCCGATGATCTGGAGCTGCCGGAAAATGTGCGAGCGTCGAAACTTGTCGCCATCCAGTTCCTGGCGCGTGGCCGGGGTGCACGAGAGCACCTCGTCGATGGCATCGATCATGTCCTCCAAGAGCAGCCGATCCGGCCTCATAGAAGAACCGCCTCCTTCATCACGTGCTGCCGGAAGCGAGGGCGCATCCCTGCTTCGCTGATCACGTCCACCTTGACGCCAAGGAGGTCACGGAGGTCCATGAGCAGGCCACCGTGATCGAAGAGAGACCGGTCCGGGTCGAACCGCACGATGAGGTCCACGTCAGAAGATCCTTCGGCCTCCCCGCGGGCGACGGACCCGAAGACCCGGATATCGTGCGCCCCGTAGAGCCGGGCGATCCGGAGGATCTCCTCGCGGCGGCCACGAAGGTCCGCAAGCGTGATGGTGACCAGCGGTCCTTCGCTCGCACGATCCATCGGGGCTCCTCGCAGAGCAAACGCTTGCGGCGGGACGGCCGCGCCGGACTCCCCGCCGCGGGCACCAGGATCTTCTCCGTGGCCGCGTTTGCCGTCAACCGCCTTCTGCGGCTGGCGGGTCGCTCCATGCGCATGCCGAGCAGGCCGGCTCCGCGCTGGACCAGGGCGATGGCGTCGTTCCTGGCCCCGGCGGCGACGTCGCAGCCGCCGTCCTAGAGCGCCCGCACCCCGCGCGCACCGGCGTTCTCGTCGAGCCGAATCCTCGTGGCGCCCTCACACGATATGGACCGCCCGACGCGAGGGATCCGAGGATCAGCGAGACCCAGATGCGGTGGCCGCGGGTGCACGGCCTGCCGCCGGTCGCGGTTCGCGCGGGACACGCAGTGGACCTGGCGAGGGCGACGTCCCCGCCGCGCCGGGACGATTCCCGCGTCCGCCTCAGGCAAGCCACGAGGATGGCAGCATCGGGGCGATCAGCCAGTAGACGGAGACCATCGCGTACGCCGCCCAACGCAACGGACGCGACGGCACGAGCAGCGCGGCAAGTACCGCGGCGAGAGTCGCCAATCCCAGGAGGCGTGCCTCCCACGAGAACGCCGGCGCCAGGATCAGGGAGCCCAGCACCGAGGTCAGCATCGTGTACACGCTCCAGTCCGACGTGATGACATACCAACGCACCATCGAGACGAGAGCCAGCACGCCGTTCAAGACGATGAGGCGCCTCCAGAACGACCGGAATTCGCTGGACCGCGTCCGCATCACGCACGGCCGCTCCACGTCTTCCTGTCCCGGTGCTTCCACTCCGCCCTCCCCGGGACCTCCCACCCCTCAGAGGTTGACCTTGAACACGCCCTTCAGCGCGAAGCCGAAGGCGAGGCCGACCACGCAGAAGATGATCAGCCAGGGGAAGATGTCGCCGTCCATGCCGAGCATGGCCGCGCGGCGGTGGGTGAGCGTGATGGCCTCGATCGCGGCCTCTGCCGGCCAGGGCGGCTCGGCCGGGAACATGAGCGCGTCGAGGGTGCGCGAGGAGTTGAAGCGCGCGGGCGAGACGCTCGAAAGCCCCGGGACCGCGTCCACCCGCTTGGTGTAGGTCTCCCCGCCCACGGCCACGCCGATCTCGTGCTCGCCGGCCTCTGCGACGCGCAGGCGGTAGACCAGCTCGCGCGTCGCCGGCACGCGCACCGGCCCAGCCTCGAGCAGCACGCCCTCAGGCAGCGCGAGCGCGACCTCCTCAGCCACCGGATCGTGCCCGGCGGCGAGGATGACGTTCATGACCACGCGCTCCCCCGGCGCCAAAGGGTCATAGCCGTAGCGCGCGTCGAGCTGGAAGAGGACCGGCAGCACCACGACGATCATGGGCAGAAGCGCCACCGAGCAGCAGGCGAGATACAGCCCGTTCTCCTTCATCAGACGGCCGATGGCGCGCGAGATCACGCCGAAGTCGTCCTTGAACAGGCGGATCTCGTGCAGGTCGCCCCACAGCCGGTTCTTCACGCGCGCGATCGCCTGCTGCGGCGAGGTGTACTTGAAGAGGAGGAGCAGCAGCACGCCGCACAAGAGCGAGATGACGGTCAGGCCGACGAGCGGCGGCATTCCGCGAAACGGCAGGCAGATCAGGTCGAACAGACCGTTCATCACTCTGTTGAACGCGGCCAAGGCGCACCCTTTCCTAGGAGATGTATCCCAGCCCCCTCAGCTTCTTCTTGATCTCTTCCTCCGAGCCCGCCTCCTCGAGGTTGAGGATCTCCTTCTCCAGGGCGTGCTGGATGAACTCCTCGGGAGAGGAGTACCCGGCGATGGCCGCGTACTTCTTGATCTTCTCCAGGAGGTCCTTGTCGATCTTGACCTTGGCGTCGCCAAACATGTCGGCCTCTCCTTTGCGCTCGCTCTGTCATGGCGCCTGCGCCGCGTCCCAGACGGGCCAGCCGACCATGTCGGCGGGCCGCTCGATGCCGTATTCGCTGAGAATCGTAGCGGTGAGATCGTAGAGCTGCGGGGCGTCCCGCCGGATGGCGCGGTTGACGAACAGCACGCCCGGCACCTCCTCGGCCGCCATCAGGTGGCAGCCGCTCCACGCGTCCATGTTGTCCTGGATCAGCCACTCGGGGAACATCCCCTGCGTGGACTCGTCCGAGTTGCGGTACTCGCGCCTGAAGCCGGCCACGATGTCGGGCGCGCGCTCCTTGGCCTCGCCCGAGTAGACCTCGCGCGTCTTGTACATGGTCAAGAAGATCGGCTCGCCGTTCTTCGGGTCGGTCTCCTGCATGAGGCGGAAGCAGATCTCGTCCACCAGGTCCGCGACCGCGGCCGGCTCCACGATCCCCAGCGGGTCGCGGCCGCGCACGTTGAGGTAGATGCCGGCGAAGCCGAGGTTGTAGGCCCGCGTCTTCGACCAGTCCACGGCCGAGAGCAGCTTCGCCGCCTCGCGGTCGATTGCGTTGCCGCGCGCGTCCTGCTCGCGCAGCACGGCGTAGCCGTGCTCGAGCAGCCAGGTGTTCAGGTTGAAGGCGCGGTAGAACGGCGCGAAGCCGTGATCCGACATCACTATCAGCGTGTCGTCGGGCCCGAGCTCTGCGCGCACGCGCCCCACCACCGCGTCGATGTCCCGGTAGAGCCAGCGGATGAACTGTTCGTTGGCGTTGGATGTGTCCGCGGCGTGGCCCGGGTGCTTCTCGTCCATGCACCGCCAGAACACGTGCGAGTTGAGATCGACGCTGCCGAAGTAGTGGAAGAGGAGCCCGCTGTCCTGCCGGGAGAGCAGGTCGAAGAGCACGCGCTTGTCCTGCTCGTAGATGCCGAGCGAGTGCTCGCGCACCTCGTCCTGGGTGAGCACGCCCTCCTCCAGGGCCTTGGTGTTCTCCGGCATGCCCTTGGTGAGGAACGGCCCGTTCCGCTCGGCGAGCTCCGTCACCCAGTCGGACGGCGTGCTGATCTCCATGGCCGGCTCGAACGGGCTGATGTTGATCGGGTCGACGTACAGCCGGAAAGTGGGCCGCACCTGCTGCAGATGGAAGCGCACCAGCCCGGTCACGCCGGTGACGTGGGGGATGATGTCGAAGTCGACCTCGAGGAAGTCGCTCCACTCCCCTTCCTTCAGCACCGCCTGCTCGCCGTCGTCCTCCCCCACCCTGATCCGCGCGAGCGGCTGCTCGGGGTCGAGGTCCACGCGAAAAGGCACGCGCGTCGCGGGCGCGTGCTCGCCCGGCTCGAGCGCGACCAGCGTGTTGTCCGGGCCGTACAGGTACTCGCGCACCGTGTTCTCGTAGATGGACACGGTGATCAGCTTGCCGGAGACGATCTCCCCGGACACGGCGAAGGGGTCGTCGGTGTAGAGGTAGAACGTGCCGTAGCCGCCCTGCACGTCCGGGGTGCCCATGCCGCTCAACGTCTGCTGGCCGGTGGGCGTGGGCGGGTAGTTGGCCGGGATCTTGTAGATGGTCGCCGGCACGCCGTGTTCCTCGAGGATGTCCCAAAAGGCCGTGCCGCGCCGCTTGTTGATGGGATCCCCGCCCGTGAGCGGGATGCAGTAGCCGAAGAGCGGCAGCTCCCACCCCACCTCCTCGGCGCTGGCGATGGGGTCGGCCCAGACGAAGGTGTGGCCGCCATCCTCGCCTTTCACCCACTCCGGGTGGATGAAGTCGAACACGCCGTGGCCGCCCGGGTTTCGGCCGGTGATGAAGTTGGACCAGGCCACCGGGCTCTCGGGCGGGATGCTGGTGCCGAGCGAGGAGAAGCCGCCCGCGGCGGCGAGCGCCTGCAGGTTGGGCAAGTCGCCCTGCGCGAGCATCTCCTGAGTCAGGCGGTGGTCCATGCCGTCCACGCCGAGGATCACCACGCGGTGGCGCGGCTGCTCGGCGCAAGCTGCAAGCAGTGCGAACGCCAGGAAGAGGAACGCGCGCCTCATGCCACCGCCTCCGGACGCGCTGGCGCGCGCCCGTCGAAGGGATCGCCGCGGAAGAGGCTCGCCCCGTCCATGTGCGGCGGGATGGCGACGCCGAAGAGGTGCAGGATGGTCGGCGCGATGTCCAGGATGCGCGGCGCGTCGCCGTCGATCTTGCGGTTGCAAAAGAACACCCCCGGCACCTGGCGCGGGTCGATGCAGTGGTCGCCGCTCCAGCTCTTGACGTTGTCCTCGATGATCGTGCCGTCCACCTTGCCGACCGCGCAGTCCCACGAGGCGCGGTAGCCGATGGCGTAGCCGATGAGCAGGTCCGGGCAGTTCGTGACGTACGGCCCCTTCATGATCTTCCTGGCGTCGTAGATCTCGGTGATCGCCGCGCGCTCCTCCTGCTCGTCGCGGAGCTGCCCCAGCTTGCCGGCGATCTCCGCCTTGAGCGCGGCCTCCTCGGCGCCCGGCGCCACGATCCCCTTGGCCTCGCGGCCCTTCAGGTTCAGGTACATGCCGCTCAAGCCGAGGGCGAACGCCTTCGTCCTCTTCCAGTCGACGTCCTGGAACCAGTCGCGGCTCTTCGCGCAGCCCTCTTTCAGCGCCAGGTAGCCGTGCTGCAGCAGCCAGGAGTTGAGGTTCACGCCGCGCCGGAAGTTCTTGAAGCCGTGATCCGAGATGACCATGAGCACGGTCTTCGCACCGACGTGCTCGAGCGTGCGGCCGAGCAGGCGGTCCATGCGCACGTAGAGGTCCTCGATCGCGCCCTTGTGCTTCAAGACGTCCTTGCCGCGGTTCGCCGGGTGCGTGGGGTCGAGGTAGCGCATGAACATGTGCTGGATGCGGTCGGTCGCGTCGAACACGCACGCGACCACGCCGCTCCTGACCTTGTCGAGCGCGTCGAAGAACATGCGCTCGCGCTCCTCGTGGATGAGGTACGCCTGCGTCAGGAAGATCTCCTCGTCGATGACGCGCTCGTTCAGCGCCCAGGTGTCCTCTGCCAGGCCGAGCGTCGCGTACGGCCCGAGCTTCTTCGCCAGGTAGATGGCGTAGGTGAAGGGATGGGAGATGGGCATGGCCGGCTTGTTCGGGTCGAGGTTGAGCGGCGTCACGTAGAGCTTGAACTCGGGCTCCAGCTCGATGACGCAGAAGCGGCAGATGCCGCCGACCTTGATGCCCAGGCCGGCCTTGAACTCCACCTTGATCCAGTCGGAGAACTGCCGCGGCTTCAGGGTGAAGGACGCGCCGCCGAGCGTGATGCGCGCCTCCTGCCGGGCGGCGTCGATCTTGACCGTGAAGGGCGCCTTCATCTCGGGCTCGCCCGCCACGAGCGAGTTGGGCGGGCCGACCAGCTCGGCGCGGACCGTGTCGCCCTGGCGCGTGACCGGGACCTTCACGCCGACGATGGTCTCGCCTTCGATCTTCCCCGTGGTGAAGTACGAGAAGGTCCCCTGCGTGCCGCGCAGGTCCGGGACGCACATGGCGGAGAGGCTCACGCCGCTGAACTTCTCCGGCGGGAAGGTGATGGGCACGCGCAGGATGGCGCTGAAGATGCGGCGGTCGCCGAGGATCTTCCAGAAGGGCACCGCGCGCCGCAGCAGCTTGATGCGCGGCTTGCCGAGCGGGATGCGCCACTTGCCGAGCTTCAGCACGCGGCCGCTCGGGCGGATGTCGGTCGAGGAGAGCACCGACAGGTACGACTTCACGTCGCGCGCCAGGAAGTCGAAGATGTTGTGCTTCGACGGATCCACCCCGGTCTGGAAGGTCGACCAGGCCACGGGCGACATCGAGGGGATCGTGGTCTCCAGGTCGTGGAAGCAGCCCTGCTCGGCGAGCTGCTGGAAGTGGGGCAGCTTGCCCTCGGCCATGAACTTCCGGGCGAGGGCCGGGTCGAGGCCGTCGAGGCCGAGCACGATCACGCGGTCCACGTGGCTCTTCGTCAGGGCGCGGCGCTTGTGGAAGATGCGCAGAAGGGCCCGGATCGGCCAGAGGAGTATGGTCCCGAAGGCGAGGAGGATGCTGATGAAGAGGACCAGGAAGGAGCCGAGCAGGGCGAAGCCGGCGCCCGGGCCGATGTAGGCCTCGGCCTGGGAGCTGAATGCCAGCGCGATCCAGGCCGCCAGCAGGAAGAGCCTCGGAGCCTTGCCGCGCGTGGGGTTCATGGAGTCCCGGATTCAGGCCGAATGGGCACGGTACGCCGCCCGCCGGGCCGCGCGCTGAAGCGCGCGGGGCAAGGGCAGCCTGGGCGGCGACGCGGCATCTCTCGCAACTCCTTTTCGAGAAGATCCTTGGGCGGGGTTGAGATCGATTATCACGAGCGTTCTTCGAGAAGGGAAGCGGTCCATGTTCGTTGGGCGCGAGCGTCGCGTCAAGCCTCGGTCGGCGCGGAACATCGCGGCGCTATACTCGCGGGGCGCGTAGAAGACTGCGGGCGCCGGATTCGCGCCGGCGCGGCCGCCGATCACGAACGCCAAGGCCCAAGACGGGAGACCGACCCGATGACGCGTCGCTTGATCCACTCGTCCGTTCCAGCCGCCCTGGTGGGGCTCCTCCTCGCGTGCGGCGCGTGCGGCGGCGGCGCCGCCACTCCGCAGGACCAGATGGGCCAGGCCGACGAGGCCATGGCCTCCGGCGACTACGACAAAGCGCTCCAACTCTACGACGGCCTGCTCGCCTGGAAGGGCGAGGGCGTGGTGCCGGCCAGCGACCGCTGCAAGGCATCCCTGGAATCGGTCAAGTGCCTGATCCTGCTGAAGCGTCCCGAGGAGGGCGTCGAGAGATTCAAGGGGATGTATCAGACCTTCGCCGCCGACATGGAAGCGCCCGACGGCTACAAGAAGGCCCTCGCCGTGCTTTCGACCCTGATCCAGGAGAAAGTCGATCCTGGCGTCTCCATCGGTCTGCTCGCGCTCGCCACCGAGAAGCACCCGGGACAAAAAGAGAACTTCGCAAAGTGGGTTGAGGCGCTGAAGAAACAGGGCCTGAGCGGCGAGGACGAGGCCGCGCTCAGCCAGCTCGGCTACTTGTGATCCGAGCGGCGCGTCACCAGGCGGTCGTAGGCCCAGTCCGGCAGGCAGCGGACCACTCTCATGATGAGCGCCATGCGGCGCGGGAAGACCACGCGCCGCTTGCCGGCGAGCACCCCGCGCGCGATGCGCTGCGCCGCCTCGGACGCCGGCATGAGGAACGGCAGGCGGCGCTTGCGCTCCGCGGTCATGGCGGTCGCGACGAAGCCGGGCTCGACCACGGTGCAGGAGACGCCGCTGCCGCGTAGCTCGACGCGGAGCGACTCGAAGAAGGTGCTGGCCGCCGCTTTCGCCGCGCAGTAGGCGCCCGAGCGCGGCAGGCCGCGGTAGCCGGCCACGCTCGAGATCACGGCGAGACGCCCGCGGCCGCGCGCCAGCATGCCCGGGAGCGCCAGCGCCGCGACCGCGGCCGCGCCCAGGAAGTTCACCTCGTGCAGGCGGCGCACCGCCTCGAGGTCGAGGTTCTGCGCCTGCGGGCTGCCGGCCACGCCGGCGTTCGCCACCGCCACCTCGACCGGACCGAGCGCGGCCTCGAGCACGGTGAAGGCCCGCGCGAGGGCCGCCGCGTCGGCCACGTCCGCCACGGCAAAGGCCGCGCGCCTTCCCTCGGCCTGCACGCTCGCCACGACCTCGCGAAGCAGCTCCTCGCGCCGCGCGATGAGCCCGACGTCGAAGCCGCGCCGCGCCATCTCCAGCGCGAGCGCGGCACCGATGCCCGCCGACGCTCCGGTAATGACCGCGAGTTTCGCCATGCCTGGTCCTCTCGGTGGCTGCTCTGACGCACGGCAGCTTACGCGAGCGCCGCGGGCTCCGGCGCCCGGTTCGGGCAGATGGCCGCCGCGGCTCGACCCCGAGCGGACGGCGTGGCGGTTCTCGGCGCGTTCAGCGGGACCGCCGCTTGCGTTCAGCCGCCAGGCAAACTAGCGTTCAGCCGACACTCGAACTAGCGTTCAGCCGACGCGCCAACTTGCATTCAGCCGGCCTGGAACCGTAGGCTCAGAGCATGCTCCGCGTGGCCAAGCTCTTCACCCGGCAGCTCGCGCCTCGCCTCCGCGAGGCGCTCGCCGATACCCCGGCCGTCCTGATCCACGGCCCGCGCCAGAGCGGCAAGACGACGCTGGCCCGCGTCGTCGGGGAGCCGCGCGGGTACCGGTACCTGTCGTTCGACGACGAGTCCATCGCCGGCGCCGCGAGGAGCGATCCGGTCGGCTTCGTGAGCGCGCTGCCGCCGAAGACCATCCTCGACGAGGTGCAGCGCGTCCCGGAAATCTTCACCTCGCTCAAGGCCGCTATCGACCGGCGCCGAGCTCCGGGACGCTTCGTCCTGACCGGGTCGGCCCACGTTCTGTTCGTTCCCGCCCTGGCCGATTCGCTCGCCGGGCGCCTAGGCATCCTGCAGCTCCATCCCCTGGCCCAATGCGAGATCGAGGACACGCGGCCACGATTCCTCGACACCCTGTTCCGCGGCCGCTTCCGTACCGGCCTCGCCGAGCGGCTCGGCGGCGAACTCGCCGAGCGCATCGCCGCGGGCGGCTATCCCGCCGCCCTGGCGCGCCGCACCGCGGCACGGCGCCGCGCCTGGTATCGGGACTATGTCGAAGCGCAGATCCAGCGCGACGTGCGCGACCTGGCGCGCATCCGCTCGCTCGATGCGCTGCCCAAGCTCCTCGCCCTCGCGGCGTCGCAGACCGCCCGCCTCGTCAACGTGGCGGAGCTCTCGGCTCCCTTCGAGCTGACGCGACAGTCCATCCACGAGTACGTGACCTTGCTCGAGCGCGTGTTCCTGCTGGAGCGCCTGCCCTCGTGGCACAGGAACCGGATGAGCCGTCTGGTCAAGCGGCCGAAGCTGCACCTTCGCGACACCGGACTCGCCTGTGCGCTCCTCGGGCTCGACGCCGCGGCGCTCCGCGAGGACCGGGAGTCGTTGGGCGCGCTGCTCGAGACCTTCGCGCTGCAGGAGCTGCGGCGCCAGGCGAGCTGGCGCCAGAAACCGATCGAGTTCTCTCACTTCCGCGACCGCGACGACTTCGAGGTGGACATCGTCCTGGAGCAGGGGCCGCTGGCCGTCGCCGGCGTCGAGGTGAAGGCCGCGGCGAGCGTGGGCGGCGCCGATTTCCGCGGGTTGCGCAAGCTGCGGGACATGGCCGGGAGGCGCTTCGTGGCGGGGGTCGTGCTCTACGACGGCAGCGCGACCATCAGGTGCGACGACCGGCTCTTCGCCGTTCCCCTGCGCGCGCTGTGGGAGACGCCGTGCCGCGCCGGTGCTTGCGCGGCCGGCGCGGCCAGGCCAGGGCTACTGAATGTCGAGCTGCACGCCGTTCGAGTTCGAAAAGCCGAGCGCCGCACCCGGATCGACCACGAAGGCCTGCACGCTGACCTGGCCAAGCGGTGAAGCCGGCGGGATGGCGACCACCGCGCTGATCGACCCGTTTCCAGGGCCCGATCCGGACAGCGGCAACGGACCGAGCGGACCGATCGCGGGCCAGACGTTCAGCGTGCAGCCCGCGCCCATAGGCAGGGCCGCCTGCGTGGCGCCCACGAACAGCCAGGCCAGCGAGCCGCCCAGGCCGTTGGTGATGCTGAAACTCAACGACTCGCCCGCAGTGGCGCAGCCCGACATGGCGAAGTCCGGGATGAACCCGCCTGAGCCCGCGCAGCCCGTCCCGTACGTGATGATCGGCAGGCAGGGCACAATGAAGACGTAGGCCGCGCCGGACGTCGCGGCGCCGTTGTTGCTCTGGTCGCCGTTCACGCCCGTGGCGCTGCTGGCCTCGAAGGGCGCCCCCGCCACGACGGTGCTGTCCGACATCGAGACTGACAGCCCGAAGCTGTCCCAGGATTCCGTGTTCGACGCCTTCAGGTACGCCTGCTGGCTCCAGGTCGTCCCGCTGCGCGTGAACGTGTAGGCCGCGCCAGCGACCGCGGCGCTGTTGTCGCTCTGGTCGCCGTTCACACCCGTGGCGCTGCTCGACTCGCAGTCCGCCCCCACGACCAATCTGTCACCGGACACCGAGACCGAGCACCCGAACTGATGATACGCCCCAGTGTTGGACGCCTTGACGTAGGCCTGCTGGCTCCAGGTCGTCCCGCTGCGCACGAAAACGTAGGCCGCGCCCGAGTCCGCCGCGCCGTTGCTGCCCTGATCGCCGTTCACGCCCGTGGCGCTGCTGTCCTCGCCGAGCGCCCCCACCACGACGGTGTCTTCCGACATCGACAGCGACCACCCGAACAGGTCGCCCGCGCTGCTGTTCGAGGCCTTGAGGTAGGCCTGCTCGTTCCACGTCGTGCCGCTCCGTGCGAACACGTAGGCCGCGCCCGAGTCCGCCGCGCCGTTGTTGCTCTGATCGCCGTTCACGCCCGTGGCGTTGCTGTCTTCATGGTATGCCGCGACCGCCACGCCGTCGCCCGATACCGACACGGCGTAACCGAACCAGTCGAACGCCTCGGTATTGGATGCCTTGAGGTAGGCCTGCTGGCTCCAGGTCGTCCCGCTCCGCACGAACACGTAGGCCGCGCCCGATCCCGATGCGCCGTTGTTGCTCTGGTCCCCGTTCACGCCCGTGGCGCTGCTGTCCTCCCCGTGCGCCCCGACCACCACCGTGTCCCCGGATGCCGCCACGGAGCATCCAAAGATGTCCGAGTTTCCCGTGTTGGACGCCTTCAGGTAGGCCTGCTGGCTCCAAGCGGTCCCGCTGCGCTGGAACACGTACGCCGCGCCGGATGTCGATGCGCCGTTGTTGCTCTGGTCCCCGTTCACTCCAGTGGCGCTGCTGTCTTCGTTCACTGCCCCGACTGCGACGGTATCGCCCGACACCGCCACCGAGTACCCGAACCAGTCGCCGCTGTTCGTGTTGGAGGCCTTGAGGTAGGCCTGCTGGCTCCAGGTCGTCCCGTTGCGCAGGAACACGTAGACGGCACCGGCGTCCGCGGCGCTGTTGTCGCTCTGGTTGCCGTTCACGCCCGTGGCGCCGCTGTCCTCGAGATAGGCCCCGACCACTACGGTGTCTCCCGATACCGACACCGACCACCCGAAGCGGTCGTCGACACCCGTGTTCGACGCCTTCAAGTACGCCTGCTGGGCGATCGGGTCGATGGTCAGGGGGTAGGTCGCACCGGCATCATCGACCACCATGCGCAGGACCTCCGCCGCGCGCTCGAAGCGCGCCGGGAGGTCCCGGCCGGAGGCGTCGCGGGCGATCAGGCCGGAGTAGTTGACGACGGCCGCGCCCTCGGCGTTCACGAAGGCGACGCCGCGGCCGTCGGCCTGCACCTCGGGTCGCAGCGTCCCGCGCACGGCGAGCGTGAACGTCAGCACGCCGGCCTCGTCCGCCGCCGGCCGAGCACGCACCGTGAAACCGTGCTCCAGGCCGCGCCGGTCGTTCACGTACCACTCCTCCAGAAGGTCGTCCCACTCGTAGTGCACGCGCTGGCCCTCGGCCTGGGCGTGGAGAGGATCGCCGACCGCCCGCGCCTCTTGGCCAACGCCGTAGCTCTGCAGCTCCAGGCCCCAGGTCCACCCGCCCGCGTCCGGCTCGACGGTGAAGCCAGAGCCGTCGAAACGAGTCAGCCACTGCTGGCCTCGGTTCCGCGCGCGCCATCCCCCCTCGACCGCGACCGCGGCGTGGCGGCTGGCCTCGTAGGCCGCGCGGATGCTCGTCCAGTCGGAGACGGAAAGCGCGTCGCTTGGGTTCGGTGCATCCTGCGTGCGGGCTTCGGGCAGAAGCGCAAACAGCAAGACGGCGGCGACGAAGCCGCAAGTCCGACGGAGCTTCATGGGAGAGCCTCCTTCCTCGCCTTCTCGCGAGGCTCCTCGATCGGAACGAGAGCGGAACATATGGTACCGCATCCATCTCTCCCGCCGCGCCGCGCTTTCGCCGCGCGGCCCGAGTATCTTGGTGGCGGCCGCGTTCCCCGCGGCCGAAACCCTGGAGCAGCGCATGGAGCACGAGAGAGAGATCGCGCGGCTGGCGGAGAAGTATACGCCCGACATGGTGCGCTTCCTGCGCGACATGATCGCCATCCCCTCGGAGAGCGGGCAGGAGAAGCAGGTCGTCGAGCTCGTCCGGGCCGAGATGGAGCGCGCCGGGCTCGACGAGGTGAAGGTCGACGGGTTCGGCAACGTGCTCGGCCGCGTGGGCAGCGGCAAGACGGTCATCGCCATGGACGCCCACCTCGACACCGTGGGCGTGGGCGACCGCTCCACCTGGCAGCGCGACCCTTACGCGGGCGCGTGCCAGGACGGCGTGGTCTACGGCCGCGGGGCCTCGGACCAGGAGGGCGGCATGGCCGCGCTCGTGTACGGCGCGCGCATCATCAAGGACCTGGGGATCGAGGGAGACTGGCAGCTCTGGATCACCGGCACCGTGCTGGAAGAGGACTGCGACGGCCTGTGCTGGCAGTACCTGATCAACGAGAAGGTGCTGCGGCCAGACGTCGTGGTCATCACCGAGCCCACGAACCTCGGGGTCTATCGCGGCCAACGCGGCCGCATGGAGCTGGAGGTGCGCGCGCCCGGCCGGTCCGCGCACGGCGCCCACCCCGAACTCGGCGAGAACGCCGTCTACCACATGGCGCCGATCATCGCCGCGATCGAACGCTTGAACGACGACCTCGCCGCGGGCGCCGATCCCTTCCTGGGCAAGGGCTCGGTGACCATCTCCCACGTCCGCTCGACCTCGCCGTCGCTCTGCGCCGTGGCCGACTCGTGCACCATCCACCTCGACCGCCGCCTCACGCGCGGCGAGACCGAAGCAGGCGCCGTGGCTCAGATCGAAAACCTCGCGAGCGTGGCGCGCGCCGCGGCCCAGGTGACCGTGCTCGACTACGCGCGCCCGTCCTTTACCGGGCTCGTCTACCCGACGCGCAAGTACTACCCGGCCTGGGTCATGGAGGAGAGCCATCCGGCCGTGCTCGCCGCCAAGCGCGCCGCCGCCGCGGCCCTGGGCGCGCCGCCGCGCCTCGGCAAGTGGGGCTTCTCCACCAACGGCGTCGCGACCTGCGGCATGTTCGGCATTCCCACGATCGGCTTCGGCCCGGGCGACGAGATCCACGCGCACACGCCCGACGATCAGTGCCCGGTCGCGCACCTGACGCGCGCCGCGCGCTTCTACGCGGCGTTTCCCAGGCTCTATCTCGCGGAGGCGCGACAATGAGCGACAGCAAGGTCCGCGGCCTGATCGAACGCCTCGCCGGCCTCGACAACGAACTCCACGGCGGCGATTTCCTCCTGACCTGGAGCTTCGCCGAGGACGCGATCCGCTCGGTGCTGCTCGCGGCCGAGACGCTCGAGGAGATGGCGCGCGCGCGCATCCCGGCGCCCCTCTTCGCCAGCGGGCTCGGACTCTCCATCTTCCGCGACCACTCGACGCGCACGCGCTACGCCTTCCGCGCGGCGTGCAACCTGCTCGGCCTGATGACCGAGGAGCTGAACGAGGAGACCTCGCAGATCTCGCACGGCGAGACCGTGCGCGAGACCGCGACCATGATCTCCTTCCTGACCGAGGTGATCGGCATTCGCGACGACATGTTCCTCGGCGCCGGACACGCCTACATGGCCGAGGTGGCGCGCGCCGTGGACGAAAGCCACGCCGCGGGCGTGCTGCTCAGGAGGCCGGCCGTGATCAACCTGCAGTGCGACCTGGACCATCCGACGCAGAGCCTCGCCGACCTCATGCACCTGGCGGCGCGCTTCGGCGGCCTGGAGCAGCTCCGCGGCCGCAAGCTCGTCATGTCCTGGGCCTATTCGCCGAGCTACGGCAAGCCGCTCTCCGTGCCGCAGGGCGTGGTGGCGCTCATGACGCGCTTCGGCATGGACGTGGTGCTCGCCTGCCCGGAAGGGTACGACCTCGCCGCCGAGCCGCTCGCGGCCGCGCGCCACTTCGCCGCGCAGAGCAAGGGCTCCTTCGCGGTGACGCACGCGCAGGCCGAGGCCTTCGACGACGCAGACGCCGTCTATCCCAAGAGCTGGGCGCCGTACGCCGTGATGGAGCGGCGCACCGAGCTGCTGCGCGCGCGCCGCACCTCGGAACTCAAGGACCTGGAACGGGAGGCGCTCGCCGAGAACGCGCGGCACCGCGACTGGACGTGCACGCGCGACCTGCTCGCGCGCACGCGCGGCGGGAACGCGCTCTACATGCACTGCCTGCCCGCGGACGTGAGCGGCGTGAGCTGCGCCGAAGGCGAGGTCAGCGAGGAGGTCTTCGACAAGCACCGCCTCGACACCTATCGCCAGGCGAGCCGCAAGCCCTTCGTGATCGCGGCCATGATCCTGCTGGCGCGCTTCGAGAATCCCGCCGCGGCGCTGAGCGGCTGCCTGTAGCCCCGCCCGCGCGCATTCCGCCGACTTCCTGACGGATCGGGGGCGCTCGCGCGTCATCATGCATACATGACCGATCCGGACCAGGTCGAGCTGGCGCGGCGCGCCGCCGCGGGCGAGCGCACCGCCTTGGACTTGCTCTGGCGACTGCACCGCCGCTTCGCGGCCGCGGTGCTGCTCGCCCATCTGCCGCGCGGGGCCGATCTCGAGGATCTGTTGCAGGAGGTGGCGGTGAGCGTGTGCGAGCACATCCGGGAGCTGCGCGAGCCCGAGCGCTTCCTGCCCTGGCTGCGCTCCATCGCCCTGAACCGGGCGCGGAGCGCCGCGCGGCGCGAGTCGCTCCGGGCGCGCGCCACTGCTTCCTTCGACGCGCTTCCGGCCGAGCCCGCCGACCCGGCCGCGCGCGCGGCGGAGGCCACCCGCGCTGCGGCCGCGCGCGCCCTCGAGCTGGCGCGCCGCCTCGACCCCGACTACGGCGAGCCGCTCATCCTGAAGTGCGTGCGCGGCCTGTCGCAGCGCCAGATCGCGGGCCTGCTCGGGCTGAGCGAGGCCGCGGTCGAGACGCGCCTGGCGCGCGCAAGGCGCATGCTGCGCCGCGAGCTGGAACAAGAAGAGGCGGCGCTGCCGGCGCGGCGCGCCTGNNNCCAAGGACGAGCGCCGCGGACCGGGCGGAGGCGTGACCATGAGCAACCAACCCGAGGAAGTCCTCATCCTTCGCGCCATCGAGCTGGAAGCGAGCGCGGCAGACTGGGCCGACCTCGACGCGGCCGCGCGCCGCGATCCAGCCGTGCTCCAGCGCCTGGCGGATGCGCTCCGCGACCAGGGAGACCTGCGCCGCGGCGTGGAAGCGCGGCTCGAGGCCGCGGACCGCATCGAGCTCCCGCCGGAGAAGGCGCGCCGCCTGGCCCGCGTCCCCTCCTGGCTGGGTTGGGCTGCCGCGGCCGCGCTCGCCGCCTGCTGGTCCGCCTCGGGCTTCTGGGACGAGGGCGCCGGCCGCCTTCCTCCGGCCGGAGACCCGGCCACGCCCGCGCCCGATCGCGGGCCGGCGCTCGCCGGGGACGGCGTGCTCTCTCTCGATGACCTGCGGCTCGTGTCGAACGGCGTGCTCGGCGAGCTGCCGAGCACCATGCTCGAAACCCGGCCCTCGGCCGACGGCCAGGGATACGAGGTCATCCGCCTGCGGCGCACGCTCGAGCGCCTGCACGTGGACCGCATCTTCCGCCTGGCCGAGGACGAGCACGGCAACGCCGTGCCCGTGCCCGCCCAGTGGACCCCTCCCCTCGTTACGGAACGGATGTGATTCTCCAGGAGAAGCAAGATGAAGAAGAGCATGGCAAGCATCGGTCTTCTGCTCGCGGCGTCCTCGCTCTCGCTCGCGGCGATCCGCCAGGACGCGCCCGCGCCGCAAGGCGGGCCGGCAGCCATGAAGGCGCGGCCCGTCCAGGAAGCGCAGGCCGAGCCACCCGAGGCGCAGGCCCCGGCGCAGGGCCGTTCCATGATCGGCGTCCACGTCGCGCCCGTGGGCGAGGCGCTCGCCGCCCAGCTCGGCATCGATCCCGAAGCGGGCATCCTGGTCGAGGGCGTGGTGGAGGGTCTGCCTGCCGACCACGCGGGCATGCGACGCTTCGACGTGATCACGGCAGTCAATGGCGAGAAGGTGTCCACCATGCGCAGCCTCTCCGAGGCCATGGCCCAGGCCGCGCCCGGGAGCGAGATCACGGTAAGCCTGCTGCGCGGCGGCGAGCTGCTCGAGCTGACGGTCGGCGTGGTCGCCGAGGAGGAGGATCCCTCGTGGCGCGTGTTCGAGGACGCCGCGGGCGGGGTCCGCCTGGAGGCGGAGCTTGCGCGCCAGGAACTCGAGGTGAACGCGGCCCGGCTGCAGCACGAGGCGCAGGCGCTCAAAGCCGAGATGAACGCGCTGCGCGAGCGCCGCTTCGCCACGGCCGAGGAGAGGGAGGCCGCGCACGCGCGCGCTCGCGAGCTGGAAGAGCAGCTCGCGCAGAGGCACGCCGAACTCGATCATCTGCACGCCAGGCTCCAGGAGCTCTCGGCCGACCTCGCGCGCCGGGATATGGAGGAGCAGGAGGCTCAGCTGCGCGACCAGACGCGAGCGCGCGACGCCGAGGCGCGCATGTTCATGTTGCTGAAGGAGCGCCAGCTCGCCGCGAGCGAGGAGGGCCACGCCGGGCAGGCGCGCGCCCGCTATCTGGAGGAACTGCTCGCGCAGCGGATGGCCCAGATCGAGAACCTGCGCTCCAGGTTCCAGGGAGTCTCGCAGGACGTCATGAGCAGGCTGTCCGCGCAGTTCGCCGAGCTCGAAGCCCGGCCTGACGGCGCCCTGTCCCTGGAGCAGCGCATGCAACTGCAGCTGGCCCTCAAGAGGGCGCAGCAGGAGCTGCAGCGTGCGCTGGAGTCTCTGGGCGAGCAGCTTTCCCTGCCGCAGGTCCGCGTGATCGAGGAGAGCCCGGGGATTCGCAGCATGATCGTCGGCAATCCCTTCGCCCCCGTGCCCCCGGCGCCTCCCGCGTACCCGGCGCCGCCAGTGCCGCCCGCCGCCCCCTACGGACTCGCCGCGGAATCTGCGCCGCAAACGCCGGACGAGGTCCTGGAGCGCCTGGGGCGCATCGAGGAGCGCCTGGCCAAGATGGAGCAGCTCCTGCACGAGCTTCTGCGCCGCGAGAACGAAAGCGACTGACCGCGCGCGTCCGCCCGGCGATAATGCCGCGCTGGCGGGAGTCCGCCGGGCGGAACAATGAACGCACTCGCTGTCATCCTCCTCGCGTCGTGCGCGTCGGCGGGAGATGCCCCCGCTCCCGCGCCGAGGTTCTTCGTCGCGCCCGCCGGGAATGACTCCTGGTCCGGGACGCTGCCCGCGCCCGCGCCAAGCGGCGCGGACGGCCCCTTCGCCAGCGTGGCGCGCGCAAAGCTCGCGGTGCGCGCGCTATCGCGCGAGGCGAAGAGCGCGGGCCCGGTCGTGGTAGCGATCCGGGGCGGCCTGTACGAGCTCACGGAGCCCCTCCTCTTCACGCCTGAGGACAGCGGCGCCGCGGCCGCGCCGGTCATCTACTGCGCGTACGGCGAGGAGCGCCCGATCCTCTCCGGCGGCCGGCGCCTGCGGGGCTGCCTCGTCGGCGAGGACGGCCGCTGGCGCCTCGCGCTGGAGGAGGCGCGCGACGGGCGCTGGATCTTCTCCCAGCTCTGGGTGAACGACCAGAGGCGCTTCCGCGCGCGCCTGCCGCTCTCCGGCTACCTGCACGTGGCCGAAGAGCTGCCTCCGCCCGCCGCCTCTTCGGCCGCCGGCTACGACCGCTTCCGCTTCCACGCGGGCGACATCGACCCGGGCTGGCGCGACCTCGACGCGGTCGAGCTCGTCTGCTTCCACTTCTGGTCGGCCTCGCGCATGCGCATCGCGCAGATCGACACCGAGGAACACACCGTCGTCTTCACGGGCCCGACGCCCACCGCGAGCCGCTGGGGCGCATTCGCGACCGGCAGCCGCTTCTTCGCCGAGAACGTACGCGAGGCGCTCGGCGCGCCGGGCGCGTGGCGCCTCGAACAGGGGGTCGGCGAGCTGACCTACCTTCCCCTGCCGGGCGAGCGCCCCGAGGACGCGGTGGTCGTGGCCCCGCGGCTCGACGTGCTCCTGCGCCTCCAGGGCGACGTACCCGGCCGGCGCTTCGTCGAACACCTGCGCTTCGAAGGGCTCGCCTTCGCACACGCCGGCTTCACGCTGCCTGCCGAGGGGCACTCGTTCCCGCAGGCGGAGGCCGATCTCGGCGCGGCCGTCGAGGCCCTGGGCGCGCGGCACGTGACCTTCGACGGCTGCTCCGTGCGCCACGCCGGCCGCTACGCCATCGCGTTCGGCCCGGGCTGCCGGGACAACGAGGTCAGACGCTGCGAGCTGGTGGACCTCGGCGGCGGCGGCGTGATCATCGGAGCGCTCGAAGGCCCGCGCTCCTTCACGGCCGGCAGGACCGCGGCCGGCGACGCCGAGAACGAGGTCCTGCGCCACACGGTGCGCGAGTGCCGCATCGCCCACGGCGGCCGCCTGCACCCGGCCGCGGTCGGCGTGTGGATCGGCCACGCCTCGCACAACACGGTCGCGCACAACGACATCTTCGACTTCTACTACACGGGCGTGAGCGTGGGCTGGACCTGGGGCTACGCCGAGCCGAGCCGCGCGCACCACAACGAGATCGCCTGGAACCGCATCCACACCATCGGCCAGGGCGTGCTCTCGGACCTGGCCGGGGTCTACACCCTGGGCGTGTCGCCCGGCACGACCGTGCACCACAACGTCATCCACGACGTCGCCGCCTTTGACTACGGCGGCTGGGGGCTGTACACGGACGAGGGCTCCTCCGGCATCGTGCTGTCGCATAACCTCGTGTACCGCACCAAGACCGGCGGCTTCCACCAGCACTACGGCAGGGGAAACGTCATCCGGAACAACGTGTTCGCCGAGGCCGCGTGGCACCAGGTGCAGCGCTCGCGCGCCGAGGCGCACCTCTCCTTCCGCTTCGAGCAGAACATCGTCTACTGGAGCAACGACAGCCCGCTCTTGCAGGGCGACTGGAGCGGCGAGCAGTTCCTGCTCGACGAGAACGTGTACTGGAACCCGCGGCGGCCCGAGGTCCGCTTCCCGGGCGACCTGGCGCTGGCTGCGTGGCAAGAGCAACGCGGGCAGGACAAGTCCTCCCGCGTCGCCAATCCGCTCTTCGTCGATCCCGCGCAAGACGACTTCCGGCTCTGCGACGGCTCGCCCGCGCTCGACCTCGGCTTCGAGCCCTGGGACTATGGCGCGGCGGGCTCGGGCGACGCGCCGCGCCTGACGCCCGGCCTGCCTGCCGTTCCCGCCGCGTTTGAATAGCGGGCGGCGCCGCTCAGCGCAAGCAGGAGCCGTCGCACTCGGGCCGGCGAGATGCGCCGCACGGGGTCGGCTCGCGCTCGAGACGTTCGAACACCGCGGCCGCGAGCGCCGTGAGCGCCTCCCTGACCGGAGCGCTCGCAGCGAGCACGGCCGGCCGCAAGGACGCCGTGGCCTCGACCACAGAGCGATCGTAGGGGATGCGCCCGAGCAGGGGCACGCCGCGTTCGGCAAGGCGGCGCTCGATCGCGGCCGTGTTCTCTGCACTCAGGTCGGCGCGGTTCGCCGGCACGCCGAAGTGCTGGGCGACGCTGAGCACGCGCTCGATGCCCTGCTCCCCGGCCGGAGTGGGTTCGGTCACGAGCAGCGCGAGATCGACTCCCGCGAGCGCGGCGATCACCGGACAGCCGATGCCCGGCGCTCCATCGGCGATGACGAGCCCGGCGCGCTCGCGTTTGGCCTGCACCGCGGCTTCCTTGCGCACCGCGCTCACCAGCTTGCCCGAGTTCTCGCGGCCCGGGAGCAGGCGCGCGTGGACCAGCGTGCCGTGCTCCGTGTCCGAGATAAGCAGCTCCCCGCTCTCGGCCCTGCGCGCCTCGATCGCTTGCTGCGGGCAGACGAGCGTGCAGGCGAGGCAGCCCTCGCAGCGCAGCGCGTCGACGCCGTAGCAGCCGTTCTTGACGTACACCGCGCCGAAACGGCAGGTCGCCAGGCACGCGCCGCACTGGATGCACGCGGCCTGGTCGATGTGCGCGGTGAAGCCGGCCAGAAAGGGTGGCCGCGACCGTGGTCTTGCCCGTCCCGCCCTTGCCGCTTGCAACGCAGATCTGCCGCAACGCCGTCATTGATGCGTGTCTCCGTGGCCGCACGTGCCGTGCCCGTGGTCACAGGCGTTATCGCCCGCCACGAGCCGGCCGCTCAAGTGCGCGAGCACGGCCTCGTCGGGGGTGCCCGAGAGCACGCCGGTGACCACGGCGACGCCGCTGTCCTCGAGGAGCTGGCGGGCGCGCATGCCCATGCCGCCGGCGAGCACCACGTGCGCTCCCTTCTCGCTGAGCCAGCGCGGCAGCACGCCCGGCTCGTGCTCGGGCGGCTCGAGGCTCTGCCGCGCCACGATGGCCCGCGCGCCGGGGTCCACGTCGATGAGCGTGAACATGCGGCAGTGGCCGAAGTGGGCGCACACGCGCTCGCCCTGGACGCCGTCGTACTCCGTGGGAACCGCGTACCGCACGCGGCCCGCGCGCCCGATCTCATTGCTCATTCTGCATGCTCCTTGAAGCGTGAACGTGTCGGGAAGCGCTCCGCGCTCCCCGCTGCCTGGACCACCCGGTCCCAAAGCTCCTCGAACAGGGGCCGGAAGCGCGGGCCGGCCTCGAGCGCCGGCCGCCCGGCGGCGTACGCCTCGGCCAGCCCCTGATCGAAGGGAATCTCCATGAGTACGGGGACGCCGCGCGCCGCGCAGAGGCCGCGCACGCCCGAGTCGCCGAGGTCGCTGCGGTTGATCACCACCGCGGTCCTGATCTTGAGCAGCGCGGCCACGTCGAGAGCCTGCTCGAGGTCGTGGCGGCCGTAGGGCGTCGGCTCGGTCACCAGCACGCAGAGGTTGGCGCCCTCGATGGCGTGGACCATGGAACAGGCGGTGCCCGGCGGCGCGTCGATGATGACCGGCCGGTCCGCGGCGGCCCGCGCCTTCACGCGCTCGATGAGAGGCGAGGCCATGGCCTCGCCGGGGTGCAGGTTGCCGCTGATCAGGGTGACGCCCGCCCTGGCCTCGCCACGGGTCAGCGTCCCGATCTCGCGCGCGCGCGGCGCGAGCGCCTGCTCGCCGCAGACGAGATAGCAGGCCCCGCAGTCCTTGCACAGCTCCTCGTTGAGAAAGAAGCGCCCGGCGGCGAACACGATGGCTCCGAAGGCGCACGCGGCAGCGCACTCGCTGCAGGAGGTGCAGCGCTCCGGCACGAGTTCCGGGACGAGCACCGTGACCGGCTCGACGCAGGAGACCTGCGGATGCAGCAGCAGTGCCGCATCCGGGTCCTCCACGTCGCAGTCGAGGACCTGCACGTTCCCACGCGCCAGGGCAAGGCTCACCGCCACGGTGGTCTTGCCCGTGCCACCCTTGCCGCTGGCGATCGCGATCCTCATGCCTGGCCTGCCGCCCGCACTCAAGACCGCCCGCCGCGCCCTGGCGCGGTGCTCGCCTTCGTTTCCTTCAGCTCGCCGCGCTCGAGCGCCGCGAGGGCCTCGCGCACCGTGCCCTTGGCCCCGACGTAGCAGCGCACCTTGCAGGCGAGCAGCACCTCGATCGCCTTCGGGCCGACGCTGCCGGTCAGGACAGCCTCGGCCCCGGCGTCGACCACGCGCTGCGCCACGTTCGTGCCCGCGCCGCCCTTTGCGTCCGCGAACTCGTTTCGGCCGCCGCCAACGATCTGCCCGCTCCCGGTGTCGACGATCAGCAGGTGGGCAGAGCGGCCGAAGCGGGGGTCGATGGTCGCCTCAAGAGACGCCGCAGTTGCCGAGATGGCGACCTTCATCGCTCGCCTCCTGTGTCCTGTCGCGTAGAGTCCGTTGCGCCGCGCCCGCCGCGCCTCCCCTCCCCCCACCCTGTCATCGCTCCCTCTCCACGAGGTCCTGTCCTGTCTCTACCTGGCATCGTTGACTCTCCTCTTGCATCTCATTCGCCGAAGTTCGGCCGCGTTCTCCGGCAGCGGCGCCACCTGCGCCGTCTCGGGCACCCGGGCATGCGGAAGCGCTCGTCCGGAGCGCCCTGATCCACGATCGATCCGATCACCGCCTCGGCCTCGCCCGCGACGCCGGAAAAGACCCGCAACCGGCGGGTCAGCAGGAGCTGCTCGGCCCAGCCGCTGATCGCCCCGCACACGACCGCCTCGGCGCCCGAGTCCGCGATCGCCCGCACCTGATCGGCGACGCCGGTGCCCGGCAGCGCGAGCAGGACGCGAGACACCTCGAGGCCTCGCTCGATCTCGACGAGCAGCGCACGCCGCGCTGCATCGAAGAGGGGGGAAACCCGCCCTTGGTGAACCGGCATGACGACCCTCATGTTTCGCCCACCCACACGGACGGGCCTGAATCGATCGACATTCACGAGGCACGCCGCGGGCCAGTCGCGCGGACACGAAAGATTCGTCCACAAACTATTATCAGATAGCTTATTACGTCATTCACATCGCTGCGCGCCGCGCTCACCGCTGGTTGCATTTTGCGCCGTTGTAGGTTTGAACGATTGCACAAGTGCAACCTGTCTGCTACGGAAGCACGTCATGCTTGAGCCACACCCCCATGCCTTCCTCGAGCGCGCCGCCGTGGTCCTGGACTCGATCACGGACGGCGTGTTCGCCATCGACCCGGACTTCCGCATCACCGCGTTCAACCGCGCCGCGGAAGAGATCACGGCCGTGCCGCGCGCGGAGGCGCTCGGCCGTCCCTGCTGCGACGTTTTCCACGCCAGCATCTGCGAGACCGCCTGCGCCCTGCGCGAGACCCTGGCCTCGGGCCGGCCGATCCAGTGCCGGCCGATCCACATCGTCCGGCCCGACGGCCGGCGCGTCCCGCTCAGCATCTCCACCGCGCTCCTCAAGGACGGCAGCGGCCGGGTCATCGGCGGGGTGGAGTCGTTCCGCGACCTGTCGGTGATCGAGGACCTGAGGCGGGAGCTGACGCGCCGCCACTCCTTCCACGACATCGTCGCGCGCAGCCAGCCCATGCAGCGGCTCTTCGACATCCTCCCGGACGTGGCGCGGAGCAGCGCGACCGTGCTGATCGAGGGGCCGAGCGGGTCGGGCAAGGAGCTGGTGGCGCACGCCATCCACGACCTGAGCCCGCGCGCGGGCGGGCCGCTGGTCGTGGTCAACTGCGGCGCGCTGCCGGACTCGCTGCTCGAGCCGGAGCTGTTCGGCCACGTGCGCGGCGCATTCACCGACGCCACCATGGACCGCAAGGGCCGCTTCGCGCTCGCGGGCGGCGGCACGATCCTCCTCGACGAGATCGGCGACGTCTCGCCCGCCCTGCAGGTGCGCCTGCTCCGGGTGCTGCAGGAGAAGACGTACGAGCCGGTGGGGTCGAGCCAGCCGCAGAAGGCGGACGTGCGCGTGATCGCGGCCACCAACAAGAACCTGCGCGACGAGGTCGCGGCCGGGCGCTTCCGCGAGGACCTCTTCTACCGCATCAACGTGGTGCGCCTGGAGGTTCCCCCGCTCAGCCGGCGGCGCAGCGACATCCCGCTCCTTGCCGAGCACTTCATCGAGCGCCTGAACCGGCTGCACGACCGCGGCATCACCGGCCTCTCCGACGAGGCGCTCGCCGCCCTGGTGCGGCACGACTGGCCAGGCAACGTGCGCGAGCTGGAGAACGCCATCGAGCACGCCTTCGTCCTCTGCCGCGGGCCGGTGATCTTCCCCGAGCACCTGCCGCGCGAGATCGCCGGCGCTCCCCTCGTTGCCGAGATCGCCGAGGCGCCGATCGGCCGGACCTTGGCCGAGTTCGAGGCGCAGATCATCCTCGCCGCCCTGCGCCGCAACAACGGGCGGCGCACGAAGACCGCGCGCGAGCTGGGCATCAACAAGTCCACGCTCTGGCGCAAGATGAGGAAGCTCGGGATACTGGCCGAGCCCGCGCCCTGAGCAGGATGCCGGCGCGCTTTTCTGGCGCTGGTCCGCCGGGGAGCTATTGGTTCAGCATGGCCAGGATCGCGAACAACATCACCGAGCTGATCGGGAACACCCCGCTCGTACGCCTCAACCACCTCGCCGAGGGGTGCGTCGCCGAGGTGCTCCTCAAACTCGAAACGTCCAACCCCCTCTCCAGCGTCAAGGACCGCATCGCCCTGAGCATGGTCGAGGATGCGGAGAAGCGCGGGCTGGTCGGGGCGGAGACCGTGCTGGTCGAACCGACCAGCGGCAACACCGGCATTGGCCTGGCCTTCGTGTGCGCGGCCAAGAGGATCAAGCTGGTCTTGACCATGCCGGACACGATGAGCGTGGAGCGGCAGAAGCTCTTGCGCGCCTTCGGCGCCGAGCTGGTGCTCACGCCCGGCGCCGAGGGCATGCCCGGCGCCATCAGGAAGGCCGAGGAGATCGTGGCCACGCGGCCGCACCATCACATCCTGCAGCAGTTCACGAACCCGGCCAATCCCGCGGCGCACCGCGAGACCACGGCCGAGGAGATCTGGCGCGACACCGAGGGCCGGGTCGACATCCTGATCTCGGGCATCGGCACGGGCGGCACGCTCACGGGCGTGGCCGAGGTGCTGAAGGAGCGGCGGCAAGGCTTCCGCGCGATCGCGGTCGAGCCCAAGGACTCGCCCGTGCTCTCGGGCGGACGGCCGGGGCCGCACAAGCTCCAGGGCATCGGCGCGGGCTTCATCCCGCAGGTGCTGAACACGGAGCTGATCGACGAGGTCATCCAGGTGGCGCACGAAGACGCCGGCCGACTGGCGCGGCGCGCGGCGCGCGAGGAGGGCCTGCTCGTGGGCATTTCGTCGGGCGCGGCGCTCTGGGCCGCGATCCAGGTGGGGCGGCGGCCCGAGAACAAGGGGAAGCGCATCGTGGTGATCATTCCCTCGTCGGGGGAGCGCTACCTGAGCACCTGGCTATTCGAGGACATCGCATGAGAGAGGCGGCCATGAACGAAGGAACCGAGGAACCTCTGAACCTGACGCGCGTGGTGGAGAAGCTGAGCGGCTCCTCGCATGTGCTGGCGCGGCTCGGCAAGCGCGTGCCGTGCGCACATCCTCTGCCCTCGCGCGAGGCGCTGATCCGCGTGTTCGAGGGGCTGCGCGCCGTGCTCCTGCCAGGCTACTACGGCGACTCCGAGCTGACCGAGCAGAGCCTGCCGTTCCACCTCGGCGCCACACTCGACCGGCTCGAAACCTGCGCGCGGCGCGGCCGCGAGATCACGCGGCGCTTCATGGAGCGCTTGCCGGAGGTGCAGAACCTGCTGCTCGGGGACGTCCAGGCGGCGTACGAGGGCGACCCGGCCTGCACCGCCCCGGACGAGGCGATCTTCTGCTATCCGGGCGTGCAGGCCATGGTCTGCCAGCGCATCGCGCACCTGCTCTACGAGATGCGCGTGCCGCTCCTGCCGCGCATCCTCACCGAGCACGCGCACGGCCTGACCGGCATCGACATCCACCCGGGCGCGCGCATCGGCGAGAGGTTCTTCATCGACCACGGCACGGGCGTGGTGATCGGCGAGACGTGCATTATCGGCAAGAACGTGCGCCTCTATCAGGGAGTCACGCTGGGCGCGAAGAGCTTCCCGCTCGACGAACACGGCAACCCGATCAAGGGCATCGACCGCCACCCGATCATCGAGGACGACGTGGTCATCTACGCCGGCGCCACCATCCTCGGCCGCATCACCATCGGCAAGGGCTCGGTCATCGGCGGCAACGTCTGGGTCACGGAGAGCGTGCCGCCTTGCAGCAAGGTCATGCAGGAGCGGCGGCGCTGACGCCGCGGCGCGGCGCCTGGCCCATCCGGCCTTCCTGCCAGCGCAGCGAACCAGGAGGTGCAAGTTGTTGAAGGCAGACTTGAAGAGCTTCGGGAGACCGGATGAAGTCCGAGAGTTCCCGAACGGGCGTGTCGAGCTGGTCAAGATCGGCGGCTCGATGGTCGGGCGCGCCGTGTTCGAGCCGGGCTGGAGATGGGCGACGTCCGTCCAGCCCCTGGCCAAAACGAAGAGCTGCCAGGCGCCCCACTTCCAGTATCACGTGTCCGGCGTGCTCAAGGTCCGCATGGATGACGGAACCGAGTTCGAGTGCAAGCCAGGCGACGTCACGCTCCTCCCCTCCGGACATGACGCCTGGGTCGTGGGCGACGAGCCCGTGGTAGTCGTGGACTTCCAGGGAATGATCGAATACGCCAAGTCCCCCGCGCCAGCGGCGCCTCGTCGCGGCCGCGCGCCCTGATGGCCACGCGATAGGCACCGTCCGTCAGGGCGCGTCCAGCTCCACGGTGGCCGTGCTGGCCGTCAGCGGAACAACGCACTCGGTTCCCCTGACGACTCCGTTCGCCGTCATCTGCAGGGGTACCCAGCAGAACTCCACGCCGGAAACGGGCGCGCGGAAGCTCACGTGCGCCGCTCGATCCGCCGGAACGGCGACCATGCCCAGGCTGCGGTTCATGGAGTTCCAGCGCCAATCCACGTCTACCCAGCGCTCCTCCGTGCTGCCAGGAAATGGCATGAACGTCACGTCGTACTCCTGGTTCGGCACGCGTACGTATCTACCGTCCGCGCCGAGGCGGAACGCGTGGCTTTGGTCCGGCATGGCCAGGAGAAGAGCCCGCGCCCTCGCATCCGGCCAGGGCAGCAGACACTCCTCGCCAGACGGCCAGCGCACCGCACGCACCAGGACTGCCTGGCTCTCGGCTGACGGGTCGATCACCAGGAACACGCCCAGGGACCCGTCCTCGGCTTCCTCTCCCCCGCTCATCCTGTAGCCGAGAATCGAGCCGTCATCGGCCCACGCCAAGGACCATGCGAGCGCCTCGCCGTCGATCCCGTGTCCGGGCGCGAGCACGAAGGCCGGGCCAAGAGCCTCGAGCACCAGCGGACCCAGGTCCACGGTTCCTCCATCCGGAGGAACCTGGAACTCGCGCGCCAGCGGCAGAAATCCCTCCGCACCCATGAGGAGGCTCCCCAGCGGTGGAGGAGGATACGAGGCCGTATCCATCCTCGGAATCGTGCGCGGCAGGATCAGCGAGATCGCGCCGCTCGCATCCACCGACACGTCCACCCGTCCCGTCCAGACCGACGGGTCATCCCGGTTGGCCTGGGCGCCGCTCCCCGAGAACCACCACTTGACGTGCAGTTGCTCGGGCTGGCGCGCGCCGCCTGGAACGACCAGCGACCCGATCACGCGAATCCCGCGCCGTAGGACCAGCTCCACGCGCGAGCCGTCGTGGGTGAACAGGACCCGCGCGTGGGCTCCGGTCTGCTCGCAAAGGCAAGAAAGGAGACATCTGCACCCGAGCGGCACGCTCTCGAACCGCACGTTCCGCGCGCCGTCCTCCAGGACCCTCTCCTCGGCAACCTCGGGCGCATAGACCTGGAGCCTTCCCCAGTCGAGCTCCTCGTCCACGAGCAGGCGCTCGTCTTGGGCAAGGAGCGAGCAGAGGTGGAGGCGCAGCGGGCCCTTCAACGACTCCTCCGGGCCGGAGATCCCCACCTCCAGGCCAGAGACCCTTGCGCGACCGACGGCATCGCCCAGAGGCAGCCAGTACTCGGTGTGCCGGCCGGGCGCCAGCGCGCGTTGGACCATGATCGTGCTCCGATCCCGGAGCTTCAACACCGCGCCGAACATGCGCGGCCAGTCCTCGTTGATACGCTGCGCTTCGCAGGCCAGGATCCAGCAATGCTCGTCGGCGAAGCCAAAGGCGCAGACGTCGTGAAAGCGCTCCTCGCAACTCGGGAGCCAGGGGACCAGATTGGCGCTCGCGGTCAGCTCGCGCAGCCCGGGGCAGTGGAGAGTCAGCACGTCGTCGCCTTCGAGATGGACCGGGTCCGCTCCTCGGCTGACCCTCTTCGGCACGTGCCCGGGAGCGTGGATCAAGGGCTCCGGGTCCTCGGTCGGGAGGTCAGCCACGCCCTGCGTAACCGGATGCCACGCTGCTGCGCCGGATCGGTCCTGCACCTCGACTCGCGTGATCTCGAGGCCCGTGAGCGAAACGATCCGCGCCTTCCAGCCTCCTTCGACGTGAGGCAGTCCAGGCGCCGGCGCTGTCTCGACCTCGCGTCGCTCCGACTCTCCTGGTTCGAGGGCAACGCCCGGGTCCGGCTCGGACCCGCGCTCGCCGCGAGCAACCTCGGCTTCCTCTGAGGGAACATCGGATTGCGGTTCATCGCGCAGAAGAGGGATGTTGAGAAGCGCGATCCCGATCGCCAGCGCCGCCAGCCCGACCGCAAAGGCAAGGCGCCAGCGACGCTTCTGAAGCGTGGTGCTCATGAAACTCCTTATCCCCTCGGGTCGCGGATGATCAGCAGGCGGATCTCGGTCATGTGCTCGATGGCGAAGCGGACGCCCTCGCGGCCGAGGCCGCTGTCCTTGACCCCGCCGTACGGCATGTGGTCCACGCGGAAGGAGGGAACGTCGCCGATCACCACGCCGCCCACCTCCAGCCGGTCCCAGGCGCGCTGCACCTTGTAGATGTCGCGCGTGAAGACGCCGGCCTGCAGCCCGTAGGCGCTGCGGTTCACCTCGTCGAGCGCCGCGTCGAAGTCGTCGAAGCGCTTGAGCAGCGCGACCGGGCCGAACACCTCCTTGCAGTAGAGCGGCAGGCGCTCGGGCACGTCCTCGAGCAGCGCGGCCGGCACCATCACGCCGCGCCGCGGCCCGCCCGCGAGCAGCTTCGCGCCCGCGCGCCGCGCCTCCTCGATCCACGCCTCGACGCGCACCGCCTCCTTCTCGGAGATGATCGGGCCGATGAAGGTGGCCTCGTCCTTCGGGTCGCCCATGCGGAGCGCTCGCACGGCGCTCGAAAGCCGTTCGCGCAGCTCGTCGTAGAGCGAGGCATGCGCCAGGATGCGCTGCACGCTGATGCAGCTCTGCCCGGACTGGTAGTAGGCGCCGAAGACGATGCGCGACACCGCGTCCTCGAGGTCGGTCCCCTCGTCCACGACCACGGCCGCGTTCCCCCCGAGCTCCAGGATCACCGCCTTCTTGCCGGCGCGCGCCTTCAGGTCCCAGCCGACCTCGGGCGAGCCGGTGAAGCTCAGGAGCTTCAAGCGCTCGTCCGTGGTGAACTGGGCGGCGCCCTCGCGCGGGCAGGGCAGCACGGAGAAGGCGCCCTCGGGCAGGTCGGTCTCGGCCAGGATCTCGGCGATGATGAGCGCCCCGACCGGCGTGAAGCTCGCGGGCTTCAGCACGAACGGGCAGCCCGCGGCGATGGCCGCGGCCATCTTGTGCGCCGCCAGGTTGAGCGGGAAGTTGAAGGGCGAGATGAAGGAGCACGGCCCGATCGGCACGCGTTTCCACATGCCGCGATAGCCGCGGGCGCGCGGGCTGATGTCCAGGGGCAGGACCTCGCCGTAGGAGCGCACCGCCTCCTCGGCGGCGACGCGGAAGGTGTCGATGAGCCGCGTCACCTCGCCGCGCGCGTCCCGGATCGGCTTCCCCGCCTCGATGCACAGAGCCTCCGCCAGCTCGTCGAATCGCTCGCGGAAGCGCTTGACGCAGTGCTCGAGCACCTGCTGGCGCCGGAAGGCAGGCAGATCGCGCATCGCCTCGCTCGCCGCGGCCGCGCGGCCGATGGCGCGGTCGATGGCAGCGGCGTCCGCGAGCGCCACGCGCGTGGCCGTCTCGAGCGTGTACTTGTCCTGCACCACGAGGTCCGCGTTCGGCGCCTCGGGCCGGTTCGCCAGGTAGTAGGGGTACGCTTCCTTGAGCATGCTCCATCCTCCACGCGCAAGGCCGCGCAGCGGCCGCACCGCGCGTCACACCATAGCCAAGAGGCGGGCTTGCGCGCTTCACCGGGAGGGACTATTCATCTCCGGTCGCGGCGCGCCGGACGCGCATCGACCCGCCTTCCGCCCGGCGCCAGGGGAAGGAACCCCGCGTTCCCTGATGGCGAATCCCGGCAGAGAACGGGAGAATGCGCGATCGACCGGCCGCGCCCGCGGCGCGGCACGTTGACCCCTTTCTTGGAGCAGGCAATGAGCGTGGACAGCGCGTGTCAGGCGGCGGGCGGGCCCTCCCCGCCGGGCCGCCTGGAGCTGGCGGATCAGACCTTCCACATCGGCCACCTTCAGATCCTCGACGAAAACGGGGCCCTGGTCGCGGGGAGCGCGGGACGCGCGCCCGAACTCAGCCCGGATCAGCTCATCCGCCTGTACCGCGGCATGGTCCTGGCGCGCGCGGTCGACGACCGCCTGCTCAAGCTGCAGCGCCAGGGCCGCATCGGCACCTTCGCGCCCGCCACCGGCCAGGAGGCCGTGTCCTGCGCTGGGGTCATCGCCATGCGGCCGAGCGACTGGTTCGTCGGCTCGTTCCGCGAGCTGGGGGGCCGGCTGCTGCGCGGCGAGCCGATCGAGCAGGCCTTCCTTTATTACAACGGCCACGAGGAGGGAAACACCTTCGCGGGCGGCGAGCGCACCCTGCCGGTCGCGGTCATCATCGCCTGCCAGATGCTGCACGCCGTGGGCCTCGCCTACGCCATGAAGCTCAAGCGCGAGGACGCGGCGGTCGTGTGCTTCTTCGGCGACGGCGCCACCTCGGAGGGAGACTTCCACGAGGCGATGAACTTCGCGGCCGTGTGGCAGGCGCCGGTCGTCTTCGTCTGCGCCAACAACCAGTGGGCGATCTCGCTGCCGCGCGAGAAGCAGACGCGCTCGCGCACCCTCGCCCAGAAGGCGATCGCCTACGAGATGCCCGGCCTGCAGGTGGACGGCAACGACGCGCTCGCCGTGTACCAGGCGACGCACGAGGCGCTGGAGCGCGCCCGCAGCGGCGGCGGCCCGACGTTCATCGAGGCCGTCACCTACCGCCTGCGCATGCACACCACCGCGGACGACCCGAAGCGCTACCGCACCGACGAGGAGGTCAAGGCCTGGGAGCGGCGCGACCCGATCCCGCGCCTGCGCAAGCACCTCGCGGCGCGCGGCGTGTGGAACGACGAGATGCAGGTGAACCTGGACGAGGAGATCCGCAAGGAGATCGAGGACGCCGTGAAGAAGTTCGAGGAGGCGGCGGACTTCAAGCCGGACGCGCCCTTCGACCATGTCTTTGGCGTCAGGCACCCGCGCATCGAGGAGCAGCGCGCCGACTTCCTCGCCAACCTGAGCAGGGAGCCGCGCCATGAGTAAGCTGAACATGGTGCAGGCCATCAACCTCGCCCTGCACGAGGAGATGGCGCGCGACGGCAGCGTGGTCTGCCTCGGCCAGGACATCGGCGTGGACGGCGGCGTGTTCCGCGTCACCGAGGGGCTGCTCGACAAGTTCGGCGCGGAGCGCGTCATCGACACACCGCTCGCCGAGTCGGGCATCCTCGGCAGCGCCATCGGCATGGCCATCGCCGGCCTGCGGCCGGTCGCCGAGATGCAGTTCTCCGGCTTCTCCTACCTCATGCTCGGGCAACTCGAGGGGAACGCCGCGCGCTACCGCGCCCGCAGCCAGGGCCGCTTCACCTGCCCGCTGGTGGTGCGCATGCCCTACGGCGGCGGCGTGCGCGCGCTCGAGCACCACTCCGAGAGCCACGAGGCCACCTTCGCGCACGTGCCGGGCGTCAAGGTCGTAATCCCCTCCGCGCCTGGAAACGCCCGCGCTCTCTTGGCCGCCGCCATCCGCGACCCCGATCCGGTGGTCTTCATGGAGCCGAAGCGCTCCTACCGCGCCTTCCGCGAGGAAGTGAGCGAGGAGCCCGAGCTCATGGAGATCGGCAAGGCGCAGGTGGTGCAGGAAGGCGGCGACCTGACCGTGATCTCCTGGGGAGCGATGATGCGCCCGGCGCTGCAGGCCGTCGCCGAAGTCCAAGAGCAGCGCGGCGCCAGCATCGAGCTGATCGACCTCTTGACCATCTCGCCCATGGACGGCGAGACCATCGCCGCCTCGGTAAAGAAGACCGGGCGCTGCGTCATCGTGCAGGAGGCGCCGTTCTCCCTCGGCCCGGCCTCGGAGATCATCGCCACGATCAACGACAAGGCGCTCCTCCACCTCGAGGCGCCGGTCAAGCGCGTCACCGGCTACGACATCACCGTGCCCTACTTCAGCCGCGAAGACATGTACCTGCCCAGCCCGGGCCGCGTGCGCCGGGCTATCGAGGAGACGCTCGACTTCTAGGAAGGAAGCCCATGTACGAGTTCAAGCTGCCCGACCTGGGCGAGGGGATCCACGAAGGGGAGATCCTCAAGTGGCACGCCGCGCCGGGAAGCGCGGTCCAGGAGGACGATCCGCTGGTCGACGTGGAGACGGACAAGGCCGCGCTGACCATACCTTCGCCGAAGAGCGGCACGATCGTCTCGCTCGGCGGAGCGGTCGGCGACACCGTGCGCACCGGCGAGGTGATCGTCGTGATCGACGACGGCTCAGCGGCGGCCGCTGCCGCGGCGCCTGCCCCGGCTGCGGCAGAGCCCGCGGCAGCGGGCGGGGACGGGGCGCGCCAGCACGCGCCGCCCCAGGGAGCGGTCATCGCCGCGCACGCGACGAGGGGGCGCGCCCGCGAGCTTGGCATCGACATCCGCCTCGTGCCGCCAAGCGGACCCGGCGGCCGGGTGACAACCGAGGACGTGGAGCGCTTCGCGCGCGGAGAGGCCGCCGCGGAGGCGGTCCCGGCCGCGCCGCACCGCACCGCGCCTGCGGCGGCCGCGGCGGCGGCGTCCAGCCACGGCATCCCGTTCCTCGACATCGAGCCCCTGCCCGACTTCTCGGCCTGGGGCAAGGTGGAGAAGGTGCCCCTGCGCTCGCTGCGCCGCAAGGTCGCGCGCCGCCTGACGACCTCGATGATCCTCGTGCCGCACGTGGCCCACATCGACGAGGCCGACGTCACGCGCCTCGAGGAGATCCGCCTGCGCGAGCGCGCGCGGCGCGCCGGCCAGCCCGGCGAGCACCTGACGCTCCTGCCCTTCGTCATCAAGGCGGCGACCGCCGCCTTGAAGGAGGCGCCGGCGTTCAACGCCAGCCTCGACCCCTTCGCCGAGGAGATCATCTACAAGAGGTACTACAACGTCGGCGTGGCTGCGGACACCGAGCGCGGGCTGCTCGTGCCCGTCATCCGCGACACCGACAAGAAGAGCGTCATGGCGATCGCCGCCGAGCTGGAGCAGATCGCGCAGAAGGCGCGCGCCAACGAGATCACGGTCGAGGAGCTGCGCGGCGGCACCTTCACCATCACCAACGTCGGAGCGATCGGCGGCATCGCGGCCATCCCCACCATCAACTACCCCGAGGCGGCGATCCTCGGCATGGGGAGGCTTTGCGAGAAGCCGCTGGTGGTGGACGGCGCGATCGTGATCCGCAAAGTCCTGCCGATCTGCCTGTCCTTCGACCACCGCATCGCCGACGGCATGGCGGCGGCGCGCTTCGTCACCTCGATCATCAGGCGGCTCTCCGACCCTGACCTGCTGCTCGTGGAAGCGTAGCCGCGCGCCGCGCGGGAGCCTGATTCATGGTCATGGGAAGTTTGCGCCAGGAGGCCGAGGTCGCGGTCATCGGCTCGGGCCCCGGCGGCTACGTCGCGGCCCTGCGCGCCGCCGGCCTCGGCAAGGAAGTGATCCTCATCGAGGAGGAGGAGCAGCTCGGCGGCGTGTGCCTGCGCGAGGGGTGCATCCCGTCCAAGGCGCTGATCCACGTGGTCGAGCTGGCGGCGGCCGCGCAGGACGCCGCGCGCATGGGGCTCACCTTCGAGCGACTGAGCATTGACCCGCGCGCGCTGCGCGAATGGACCGCGTCGGTGGTGGCCGGCCTGGCCCAGGGCATCGCGGGCCTGCTGAAGGGCCGCGGTGTCGAGGTCGTGCGCGGCCGCGCGCGCTTCGACGGCCAGCACTCGCTGCACATCGAGGGCTCGGAGGTCGCCGGCGTCGACTTCCGCCAGTGCATCATCGCCACCGGCTCGCGCATCAACCGCCTGCCGCTCGCGCGCGACCTGCCGCTCTGGACCTCGGCCGACGCGCTCAGGATCCCCGAGGTGCCAGGGCGCCTGCTCGTCGTGGGCGGCGGCTACATCGGCCTGGAGCTGGGGCTGGTCTACGCCGGCCTCGGCTCGAAGGTGACCATGGTCGAGTACCTGCCGCGGCTCCTGATCGGGGCCGATCCCGACCTGGTGCGCGTCGTGGTCAAGAACTGCGAGAAGAAGTTCGCGGCGCTCCTGGTCGAGTCGCGCGTCATTGGCGTGGAGCGCACGTCGGCCGGGTTCGCGGTCGAGATCGAGCACCAGGGCGCGAAGAGGAGAGAGGAGTTCGACCAGGTGCTGGTCGCGGTCGGCCGCAGGCCCAACACGGACGACCTCGGCCTGGAAAAGGCCGGCATCACGCCGAACGAGCGCGGCCTGCTCGAGGTCACGCCCGAGGGCAAGACCACCGTGCCGCACATCTACGCCATCGGCGACGTCACGCCCGGGCCCGCCCTCGCCCACAAGGCGAGCCGCGAGGCCAAGGTCGCGGCCGAGGCGATCTCCGGCATGCACTCCGCGTTCGACAACCGCGCCATCCCGGCCGTGGTCTTCACCGACCCAGAGCTGGCCTGGGCAGGGCTCACCGAGCAGGAGGCCAAGGAGCGCGGCATCGAGGTCGACGTCGGCCGTTTCCCCCTGTCGGCGCTTGGCCGCGCGCGCACCATGGGCCGGAGCGACGGTTTGGTCAAGGTCATCGCCGATCCCGAGACCAAGCTCGTCCTCGGCGTGGGCATGGTCGGCCCGCACGCCTCGGAACTCATCGCGGAAGGGACGCTCGCCCTGGAGATGGGCGCCACCCTCGAGGACCTCATGGTCACCATCCACCCCCACCCGACCCTGTCCGAGGCGATCATGGAGGCGAGCGAGGCGGCCGCCGGCACGGCCGTGCACGGCGCCGCGCCGCCGAAGAAGAAGCGATAGGCGCAAGCGAGTACATGAAGATCGAAGCGCCGGAGGTGAGGGTGTGTGCGATGCAGGTTCTGGCTTGAGCCGGTGCGCCTTGCGGAGAGTACCGACCGCGCATAGAGGAGGCCTGGCGTGAGCAATGCGGCAAGTAGCGATCCGCGAATCCAGGAGGTGCGTATCACCCGGGACCAGATCATCGCCCGCCTGGTCGACGGGCGAGTCATTAGCGTTCCCCTGGCATGGTCATGGCGGCTTTCGCAGGCGAAACCCGCGGATCGAGCAAAGTTCCGGATCATAGGATGCGGACAGGGAGTCCACCTACGAGCTCTCTAACCGGGGAACCCTGCTCGTCTCTCTCGAGCAGTACCAGCGCGGAGGCATGAGCGAGTGCCGGAACCCGGCCCTCCAGCGGATGTTCCTGCTCATCGGCGGAGGCGAGCGGGCTGGATCCGGAGCGGACAAGATCCGGGCCGGGTGGCGCGTGCAGCACTGGCGGACGCCACGGCTGGAGGTCACCGACCAGCCCGACCGGGTGGTGCTAACCCTGCCCATGGTGAGCCTGATTCCCGAGGACGCCCTCCGCGCGCTGCGACTGCGGTTCTGGGACGCGGTGGACTCCCTCCCGCCGGCGGAGGTCCAAGCCCTGGCGACCGCCTGGTTGGAGGGCGCGGTGTCCAACACCCGCCTGCAGCAGCTCCTGGCGGACCACCCGGTCGACATCACGCACATGCTCGCCGGGCTCTGCGAGGCGGGTTACCTCGTCTCGGACAAGCGGCGCCGGTGGACGACCTACCGCCTGCCCGGCGACGGGGCACCCGAGCCGTCGCTGTTCGGGGCGGTGGACTCACCGCGCCAGGCCCCATCCGACTCCTCTCATTTGGGGATCGACTCCTCTCATTTGGGGACCGACTCCTCTCGCTCCGAAGCGGTCGAAAAGACGCTCCAGGAGATCGCCGAGCCGGTCGCCTGCCGCGGCAAGGTGAGCACCGAGCTCATGGGCCACACCGTGTGCCGGCTCTGCGGCGGGCGCTTCCTGACGGCCGAGGAGCTGGGTCGGCTCCTCAACCGGTCCGCAGCGAACCTCCGGAGCCGACACCTTTCCCGCCTGGTTCGCGACGGCCGGCTCCGCCCGCGCTTCCCGGAAGCCACGAACCGGCCCGATCAGGCCTACACCACCGTCGAGGGCCGGGAGTGAAGCTCCAGTTCGATCCCAATCAGCCGTTCCAGCTCGACGCCGTGGCTGCGGTGACCGACCACTTCGACGGCCAGCCAGAGGGCCCGCGCCAGGACGTCTGGAGGGTGCAGATCAAGCACACGATCAAGAAGCACCTCGAGAAGGAGCGCGCGCAGCGCGGGCGCGGCATCAAGGTGCTGGGCCTCAGGCGTCGCATGGAGAACCCGTGAGTGAGATAGAGAAACGCATCTCCGGGAGCTTCTCGGCTCAAGGGCTGATGGGCACGCTCGGCGCCGAGCTCGTCCACGTCGCGCCCGGCGAGGTGCACATTGGCCTCTCACCGCGGCCGGGACTGTCCCAGCAACATGGGTACGTCCATGCTGGCGCGCTCACGACCATCCTCGACAGCGCATGTGGCTACGCCGCGCTGACCGTCGCGCCGCCGGGCCATGAAGTGCTGACGGTCGAGTACAAGGTGAACTTCGTGCGGCCGGCAGCCGCCGACCGCTTCGTAGCCGTTGGCAAGGTCGTCAAGGCAGGTAAGACCCTGACGGTGTGCCAGGGCGAGGTGGTCGGTTCTCAGGGATCGAGGCAGGAGGTCGTCGCGTTCATGCAGGCGACCATCATCAATGTCCCGATCAGCGCCTGACGCGCCTGCTCGTCGACGACCTCGCCGAACTCACCGTGGAGGCCTCACACTTGTCTCAGGACCTGTCGCGACGTGGTTGTCACCCCCAGGAACCGCCGCGTTCGCAGGACATGCCGAGCGTCAGGCGACGATCCGCATGCAGGAGGCTGATCCGTGGCTAGAGTGGCTGACGATCCCTTTCCCACGTACGGGCTGGACGACGACCTGCTCGAGGCGGCGCGCCGGGACGGGCGAAGCCGCGTGCGCGTGGCGCGGCCGGAGGGCGCGATGGTCGTCCTCGGCGCCGGGAGCCGTCCCGAGCGCGAGCTGTATCTCGACGCCTGCGCGCGGGACGGTGTTCCCATCCTGCGGCGCCGCGGCGGCGGCTGCGCCGTGGTTCTCGATCCGGGGAACGTGCTGGTCGCGGCGGTCGCGGTCGGCCTGCCCTCTTGCCACCGGCGCTGCCACTTCGACGCGCTCAGCGCCTGGCTCGTTTCCGCGCTCGCCCTGCTCGGGCTGCCGGGCGTCGAGCCGGCCGGGATCTCCGACCTCGCTCTGCGGGAGCGCAAGGTGGGCGGCGCCTGCCTCTACCGCCGCAAGGACCTGCTCTACTACGCCGCGAGCCTCCTCGTCTCCCCGGACGTGGAGCGCGCCAGCCGCTACCTGCGCCACCCGCCGCGCGAGCCCGCGTACCGCAGGGGGCGGCCGCACGCGGAGTTCATGGGCTCGCTCGCCGAGCACGCGCACGGCCAGGGCGCGGGCGCACTCGCCGACCCAGAGCGCTTCGCCGCCGGTTTGAGCAAGGCGCTCGGCCCCCTGCCTCTGGGCGAACGCCAGGCGAACTGACCCGAGTCCGCGTTCTGGACGGAACTCGCGACCGGCGCGCGCGTATGTTGCGTATGTGAAATCGTTCGGGCGACGGGGATCTCCAGAGCTGCTCGAGATCCCGCGGAGGATCCGTTCATGAAGCGTCCCGTTCTCTTCGTCCTGGGTCTGGCTGGCTCCGCGGTTCTCCTGCAGGCCGGCGCTTCGGCCGCGGACAAGCCGAAGATCAAGCCGACGGTCGCGTTCGCCACGAGCTGGGACGCTGCGCTGGAAGAGGCGCGCCTCCTGAACGTGCCGATCGTGGTGCACAGCCACGGGTTCAAGTGCCCGCCCTGCTGGGGCATGCACGCCTCCGTGCTGCAGAACAAGGACTACATCAAGTTCGCCGAGAAGAGCACCGTCGAGGTCATCTGCCTCGGTCGCCTGCAGGAAGGCATCGACGAGAAAAGCCCCAAGGCGGCCACGTACAAGAGCAAGGTGAACGGCCAGGAGGTCGAGCGCCTGGTCGAGTGGCCCAACCTCACGGTCGAGGAGATCCTCGCCCTCGGCCAGAGCAAGGCGGGGGCCTACAACGACACCGGCTTCGTGCCGTTCACGGCCGTCATCGACCCGCACACCGAGCAGGAGATGGCGCGCTTCCCGGGCAGCACCGCGGCCGGCACGCTCATGGAGGGCGTGGAGCAAGCCCGGGAGAAGCTCGAAAGCGAGCACGGCAAGGGCGTGGCGCGCAAGGAGCTGCGCGGTTTCGAGGACGCTGAGGCCGCGGCCCTCGAGGGAATCGCGGGCGGCGAGTATGGCGCGGCTCTCGACGGCCTGGACAAGCTCGCCAAGGCGTCCATGAACTGGCCGCAGCCCCTGCAGGAGCGCCTGGCCAAAGCGCGCGCGCAGGTCGTGGACGCGGCCAAGAAGGCCCTCGAGGCGATCGAGAAGACCGCGGCGTCCGACCCGGTCCAGGCGCAGCGCGAGCTGGCGAAGCTCGCGCCGCGCCTCCGCGGCACCGGCCTCGAGGAGCGCGCCGGCGAGCTCAAAGACTCGCTCTGATTTCTGCTCGTCCCGGATCGGCCGGCGCGCGCCTCACGGCTCGTTCAAGAGCTTGGCCGACGCGAATCGTCCCGAGAAGACCACTTCCTTGTCCGTTTCCCTGCGGCCGAGAATCAGCCTCCCGCCCACGCCCCGCACCACGCTGTACCAGTAGTTCTTCTCGTTGTCGGGCAGCGTGTGGTTGATCACGACCGAGGCATTGATCGCCTCCGGAGTCAGCCTGGACTCGGTGTACATCCGCTTCACCGCATGCTGTCCGGGTCCGTCAAGAGACCACATGGACACCTGTCCGCCTCCCTGCAGGACGATGTACCTCTGCCCCAGCCACTCGGCGCCGCCGAGCTGCCCGTGGTCGTCGAACGCCACGAACGACTGAGGGCTTCCCGGATACAGGGACAGCACGGCCTCGTCCACGACCTTCGTGCCGTGCTTGTTCTTGGGCGGCATCGCATCATCCGATAAGCCCCTCCCCCTGAGCTTCACACGGAATCGCCACGGCGCGGTCACCACGTCCGCCGGATCAACGAGCGTCCCCTGCCCGAACACCGCCGACCCGAAGGGGCCGAACTGCTCTCGCACGAAGCCCAGCGAGGCTTCCAGGGTCACCAGCCAGCTCCGGTCGTGTGTGGAGCACAGGCCCCCCACACCTGGACCGTCCATGACTACCGTGCCGGCCAGCTCCGTGAACCCATTCGCGGTCATCACCATGTCCAGGGCCGGCAAGGTCACGAGCATCGCCCAATCCCCGAGAAACGCAAGGTCGCCAGGAGGGCTGGGGAACACGATCGGCCCGGCGATCACCTCTCCCTCCTCGCTCAGCGCATAGAGCGCCGAGCCCTCCTCCGACGCGACCCACGTCCGCCCCGCCGGATCCAGCCCGACCGCCACCGGTCGACCGAGCCCGGCCGGGCAGGGGACGACCGACTCGGTGGCGCCGTCCAGTCCCACGACGACGACCGAGTCGTTCCCGTGAGACGCGACGAGCAGCCGCCCGCCTGCGCCTACGCACAGTCCGCGCGGGCTCAGCAGCGCGCCGTCGTTCGCTCGGCGCTCGATCTTCCCGTCGCCCGCTATGCAAAACAGGTCTCCGCTGCCCGAGGCCACGACGTTCAGGCGGCCGTCCGGCCCGAAGGCGAGCCCCCACGGCTCCGTGAAGCCCGGCTCGCCCTCGCCGAGCCTCCGCACCACCTTGCCCAGCTCGGTGTACTCCACGACCTCGTTCCCTCCCCGGTCCGACACGAGCACGTGCCCGGCTCCGAACTCCTCCGCGCCAAACGCGAGAGGCCCGAACAGCGCCGCCCCGCCGAAGACCAGGATCAGCACGCACATTTCAGCTCTCATTCCCACCTCCCGGCGGCTCACTCGGACGGCGGCGCCGTCTCGACGGCAATCTTCGCCCAGTACCCTGCCTCGCACATCCAGCCGGTCGGCTGGTTGAGAAGCTCGAGCACGACGCCCCTGCCCGCGAAGTCGGAGAGATCCACGGTCACCTCGAGCCAGCCGTTGGTCGCCGTGGCCGTCCCGATCGTCTTCCGCAGGAGCTCCCGCGTGTCCGTCCGCACGATCAGGTCCCAGTCGCCCTCCGGGTGGTGGCCGACGATGAGACGGAGAGTCGTGCTCTTCCCGGCCGGGACCTCCACGTTCCGCCGCAGCACGCAGGGCGTGTCGCGGTCGAGGGGGTGCGTGACGAGGACGTTCCGGCGGCCGCGCTCCTCGGCGCGAAAGCCCGGGTCCATGTCGGCGCCGCACCGCGAGATCGTCCAGCCGGGGGCGACTCTCTCGACGGCCTGCCTCAGGCTCTCGGAGGGGCCGGCAACGGCGATCTGGGCCATCTCGGCCTCGCTGAAGCGGCTCTCCGCGATCGGACCCGGAGCCCAACTCAGCTCCAGCCTGCTCGGCTGCGCCGGCTTCACCGGGATGACGAAGACCTCCTCGCCGCTGGCGTCCTTCTCGATCCTGCCGCCTTCCGCGACGAGCGCCTGGCGGGCGAGCTTCTCGCAGACAGCGATGAGATCGGGCAGGTTGTAGGCAGTCTGGCTGAAGACAACTTCCTCGTCGAGCTCCCTGGTGAAACGCTCCGGGAGCCTGGAAAATCCCAGCGTGGTGAAGAGCACGCCGGCCGAGCTGGATGGGTTGCAGTCGGAATCCTGGCCGGCGCGGCACGAGATGAGGATCGTCTGGTCGAGGTCGCCCTTGCCGTAGAGCAGGCCGAGCAGCACGTAGGCGCCGTTGATCTTGCAGTCGATCCCGCCGTTCGAAGCCCTCTGGTATTCCGGGTCCTTCCGGTACTTCTCCTGGCAGAGCTGCCAGCACTCCTCCCAGGACGGCACGCCCTTCGACCACTCCAGCATGTCGCGGACCATCCCGGCATACTGGCTCTCGGCTGGAATGGCCTCGAGACCGGCTTCGATGACCTTCACGATGTCCGTCTCGAAGAAGGCCGCGCCGTACATCGCGCCCACGAACTGGCCGGCGTACAGGCCGTCGCCGTAGTTCATGAGGCGGCCGAACCTCTCGCCCAGCGCGATGGTGACGTTCGGCATGCCGGGCGCGATCAGGCCGGAGAAGTCGGCCTCGATCTGGTAGTCGATGTCGTTGGGACAGCGGTTGAACCGGGGATGGCTCGAGTCGGGCGGAGCGACTCCATCGCGCAGGTTCCTGCGGCCAGCGTCGTTGGCGCACCACAGGGGGTAGCCGCTGTTGGCGAAGTCGATGCCCGCCTGCCGGATCGAGCAGTCGAGGCCGTGCTGCTCCATGGTGCGGAGGAAAGTCATCTCGACGTAGAGGTCGTCCTGGCCGAAGGCGTCGTTGATCATGCCGGGCCGCCACTGCGGCACGGCGCTCTCGGGCATGATCTCGTCGCGGTATCTGAACTCGGTCGGGGCGCCCCAACTGACGCCGGCCATCTGGCCGATCCAGCCGGCCTTCATCTTGTCCCGGAACTCCTGAACGGGCAGGCGCCGGCATACGGTCGTCTCCTCTGCCCGCGCGCCCGCGCTCAGGAACACCACGCAGACCAGCAGGCCGGCCGCCGCGCTCCAGGCCGTGTTCACGCCGTCACTCCGCCTCATACCCCGAGGAGCGAGCGCCGCACGGCCGCGCCGCCGCGGTCGCCCAGCGCATGCCGGCCGCCGGACCCGCACCTCACTCCTCAAGTCCCGGATACTGCTCCGGCCTCGGGCCTGCCTCCTTGATCACCCGCGGATACTTCATCCCCTTCTCCATCTGCCTCGAGTTCGTCCTCCTGGTGATCTGAAACATCCAGTCGTCGCCAAAGTCGAACCAGTAGAAGAGCTTCCTGCCCTTGGAGAGAGGGAAGACCCCGCTCACCGGCCTCTCATAGAGACCACCCATCGCGTCCTCCCCATCCTCCGCATCGACAAGTTCCACTCGCCTGCCGTGATGAGTACGACCGGTGAAGAACGTGAACATGTGGTCGTTGTCGAAGCCGGTGAGCGACTGAATCACCCCATGGAGCTCACCCAGAGTGAAGCCGTCCGGCACCTCCACGGTCCGCTCGAACGGCTCCTCGAGGCACCGGCCCCGAACGCACTTGATCGTCAGTATCTGCACCATGTGCACGATTCCAGTCCGGTCCCGCGCCGCCTTCCGTCAGTTCGCTCTGCGCAAAGCGAAGTCCCAGTCGATGAGCTTGTCCAGCACGGCGTCCACGTAGTCGCCCCGCCGGTTCTGGTAGTCCAGGTAGTAGGCGTGCTCCCAGACGTCGATGGTCAGGAGCGGCTTCAGGCCCGACGTGAGCGGCGTCTCCGCGTTGCTGGTCTTCACCACCTTGAGCTTCTCGCCGTCGAGAACGAGCCAGGCCCAGCCGCTGCCGAACTGCGCCAGGGCCGCGCTGGCCAGCTCCTTCTTGCACTTGTCCACGCTCCCGAACGAGGCCTCGACCTTCTGCTTCAGCGCTCCGGGCGGCCCGCCGCCCCCCTGCGGCGTCAGGCTCTTCCAGTAGAACGTGTGGTTCCACACCTGCGCCGCGTTGTTGAAGATCGCCGCCTTGTCGGCCTGTCCCGCCGTGGCCGTGATGATCTCCTCCAGGGACCGCTTGGCGAACTCGGTGCCCTGGATGAGCTTGTTCAGGTTCTCCACGTAGGCCTTGTGGTGCTTGCCGTAGTGGAACTCGATCGTCTTGGCCGAGATGATCGGTTCCAGCGCGTTCCCCGCGTAGGGAAGCTCGGGCAGTTCGTGCTGCGGCGCAGCCGCCCGCGCCGGCCGGCAGAGCCCTCCGGCGGCCAGGGCGACGACGCCGCCCACGGCCGCGACCAGAATCTCGCGGCGGCCAAGCTCGCCCGAGGAATGCTCCGTGTCTCTCTTGTCCATTTCGACCTCCATCCGCTGGCGTGCCGCGGGCAATCCGCGTCTTCCCGAACTGCACCCGGCGAGCGCCGCCACCCTACCTTCTTACCAGGATTCCCGCGGCGCGCGCCGGTGATTCGCGCGGCTGATAGAGTCAGCGCGCCGCCAGCGTCCCGCGCGGGCCGTCCGCGCGCGGCGAAGCGGCCACAGGAGATCGCCGATGATCCGCCTTCCCTCCCGCGCCGGGGCCTGCCTCGCGCTCGCGGCAATCCTCGGCTGCGCCGCGCCGCGAGCCGGCGCCCTGCGGGAACTCGCGCGCTACGAGCCCTGCTTCTCGTCTCCCGGCGGCGACCCGTCCGGCTCCATGCCCATCGGCAACGGCGAAGTCGGCCTCAACGTCTGGGTCGAGGGGAGCGGCGACCTCTGCTTCTACCTGGCGCGCACCGACGCGTGGAGCGAGGCGAACCGCCTGCTCAAGCTCGGGCGCATGCGCGTGCGGCTCACGCCCAATCCCTTCGCCGGCGGCGCGCCCTTCCGCCAGACGCTCTGCCTCGCCGAAGGCGCGATCGAGATCGAGGGCGGCCTGCCCGGCGCGGAAGCGGCGCTCGCCGTGTTCGTGGACAGCGAGCAGCCCGTGGTGCGCGTCCTCGGGAGAAGCGCGCGGCCGGTCGCGGTCGCCGTCGAGCTGGAAGTCTGGCGGCGCGCGCGGCGCGTGCTCCGCGGCGAGGAGCTGTCCTCGTCATGGACCATGCACGACGCGCCCGCGTCCCTCGAGGTGCGGGAGTCGGCGGACGTGCTGCTCGACGCGCCGGACGCGCTCGAGTGGTGCCACCGCAACGAGCACTCCATCGTGCCGCTGACGCTCGCGCATCAAGGGCTCATGGCGGCGCGCGACGCGGCGCGCGACCCGCTCCTGCATCGCACCTTCGGCGGTCAGGTTCGGGCCGCCGGCTTCGCGCGGCAGGGCGCGACACGCCTGGTCTCGGCGAGCCCGAGGCGCGACTTCGACATCGTCATCGCCACGCACTGCGCGCAGACGGAGAGCGTCGCGCGCTGGCAGGACGAGCTGCATGCGCTCGCCGCCGGCGCGCCGAGCGCGAGCGCCGCTCGTGCGCGAACCGCCGCCTGGTGGAGCGAGTTTTGGTCGCGCTCGTGGGTGTTCGTCGAGGGTGACGTGGCTTGCGGCGCGCCAGCGAACGCGCACCCCCTGCGCGTCGGCGCGGATGGAGACGGCGCGAACCTGTTCCACGGCGCGCTCGGAAGAGCGAGCGTGTACTCGCGCGCGCTCGCGCCCGAGGAGATCGCCGCGCTCGAGGGCGCCGCCCCCGGCGCGGAGGCGCCGCGCGCCGCCGGCTGCGTCGCGACCTTCCGCCTCGGCGAGATCCCGGCCGGCGGCTTCGTCGAGGTCGCGGGCGAGGTCGCGCTCGAACTCCCGAGCTTCACGCTCGAGGCGTGGGTCCTGCTCGACGCGGAGCACCCGGTCGGGCGCATCTTCGACAAGATCGCGGCGGGCGGCGCGGACGGCTTCCTTCTCGACACCCACCCGGGCCGCGCGCTGCGCCTGCTGGTGGGAGACCAGTCGCTGATCGCGGAAAACGCGCTTCTCGACGCAGATTGGCATCACGTGGCCGCGACCTGCGACGCGCAGAGCGGCGCTCTCGCGCTCTACCTCGACGGCGAGCTGCTCGCGGCCTCGGCGCCGCCCCTCGACCCCGCTCCTCCCTCGCGCGTGACGCAGGCATACGTGCTGCAGCGCTTCGTCCAGGCCTGCGCCGGCCGTGGCGCCTTCCCCATCAAGTTCAACGGCTCGATCTTCACGGTCGATCCCAGGTACAGCGGCGGACCCGACCTCGACGCCGACTGGCGCAAGTGGGGCGGCGACTACTGGTGGCAGAACACGCGCCTGCCCTACCACCCGATGCTCGCCTCCGGCGACTTCGAGATGCTCGCGCCGCTCTTCCGCTTCTACCGCGACGTGCTGCCGCTCTGCGAGGCGCGCGCGCGGCTCTACCACGGCGCGCGCGGCGCGTACTTCCCGGAGACGATGACCAGCTTCGGCACGTACGCGAACGGCGACTACGGCTGGGACCGTACCGGGCGCCAGCCGCACGAGGTGCTGTGTCCGTGGTGGTGCTACGCCTGGAACCAGGGCCCGGAGCTGGTCGCGCTCATGCTCGACTACCACGCCTACACGCAGGACGAGCGCTTCGCGCGCGAGGAGCTCGCGCCCATGGCGAGCGCGGTGCTCGCCTACTTCGACTCGCGCTTCCCGCGCGACGCGCGCGGCAAGCTCGTGATCCAGCCCGCGCAGGCACTCGAGACCCACTGGCACGGCGTGGTCAACGACGCGCCCACGGTCGCCGGACTCATCGACGTCGGGACGCGGCTCTGCGCTCTCCCGGACGCGCTCGGGTCGGCCGAGGAGCACGCGCTCTGGCGGCGCATGCGCGACGCTGCACCCGCGCTGCCACGCGCGGAGCAGGACGGCGTGGAGTTCCTCACCGCGGCCGAGACGTTCGATCCGAGCCGCCAGAACGTCGAGACGCCCGAGCTCTACGGCGTCTTCCCCTTCCGGCTCGTGGGCCTCGGCAAGCCCGGGATCGAGGCCGCGCGCGTGGCCTACTGGCGCCGCGCCGACCGCTGTGACGTGGGCTGGGCGCAGGACGGCCACTTCGCGGCGCTCCTCGGCCTCGCGGGCGAGGCGCGGCGCGTGCTGCTGGCGAAGACGCGGAACTCGCACCCCGGCCACCGCTTCCCCGCGATGTGGGGGCCGAACTTCGACTGGCTGCCCGACCAGGACCACGGCTCGAACCTGCTGGGACTCACGCAGCTCATTCTCATGCAGTGCGACGGCGACGCGATCCGCCTGCTGCCCGCGTGGCCCAGGGAATGGAACGTGTGGTTCCGCCTGCACGCGCCGAGGAACACCGTGGTCGAGGTCCGCTGGCAGGACGGCCGCCTCGCCGAGCTGCGGGTCGACCCGCCCGAGCGCGCGCGCGACGTCGTGCTGCCGCCCTGAGGGCCGCGCCCGACCGCCGCGTCCTACTCCTCGCCGAGAGCCTCGATGTCCGCGAGGTCCCTCTTGCGGCCCGTCGCCCGCTTGTTGGCGAGGAACTCCCCGCGCCCGATGAAGAACACCGGGACGTCGCCGTAGCTGCCGCCGGCCCGGGACGCCGCCGATCGAGCCCGCGAGACTCCGGTCAGCGACGTGAGCAGGTCCGCGCACGCGGTGGACACCCCAAGCTGGACGACCTTCCCGGGAGACGAGAAATCGCTGGCCGTGAGGCCAAGGGAGCCGAATCCGAACTCGCGGAGCGCATCGAGCAAGCGGGCCGCGTTCCCGCCGTCCGGGCGCACGAAGAGGTCCAGGTCTCCCGTGAAGCGCGGCGCCCCGTCGAAGGCCCATGCGTAGCCTCCGACGATCAGGTACTCAACCCCGTGCTTGTTGAACGACGCGAGTAGTTCTCTGAAGTCTGCCTGAACATCCACGGCTCAATCTCCTGAGCGCTTCGACCGCCGCAAGGCGCTCCGCGGGCGATCGCCCCAGCCAATAGGTCAGATCCCTGCGCGCGGCCGCCGGATCCTCGAGGTCGTGCTTCTCCATGACCCTCTCAATCATCGCTGCATTCTACCGTCCCCCCGCAGGCCCGGCCTACCCTCTCCACCAACGCCCGCAGTCCTAGCAGCCGCGCCGTATCCGCCTGCGGCACGAGCTACTCGACCCCGCCGATCGCCGCCCGATGTCACGGGTCCCGGGCAGCGTAGTTCTCATCCGCCACGAACGCCTCGATGCCCTCGGACATGAGGCGCGCCCGCGCCCTGCGCGGAATCCGCCGCCTCGCAAGGTTCTCGGTTCGATTCGGCGCACATCGCGGCGACGGCGGCCTCACCCAGTCCGAACCCAGATCACCGTCGCAGCCGCAAGCCCTTCCCGAGACACCTCCTTTAGTCCACCGGGAAGCAGCCGTCCAGCCTCACGTCGATCACTTTGTCCCCAGACACGATCACCACGTAGATGTCCGCTCGCTCCACGCTGCTGTCCCCGTTCAAAGGCACTCGCCTCGACTCCATTCCTTCCCGAATGACCGTCTGGACGCGGGAAAGGCGTGCGCTCGACCTCTCGCATCCGCTCGCGACCAGCAACCCGCGAATGTCGTAGAAAGTCCGCCTGGCGGATCCCACCGCGCGAGCACAGGCACCACCGACGGCCCCCTCCCACTCGCCCTCCGCCATGCTCTCGTCACCGCCTCCGGTCATCCCGCGGGACCGCGCCACGCGCGCCGGTCACGAACGCCGCGAACGCCACCCTCGGCAGGTCCGGCTCCTTCGGCCCGCCAAACAGCCACAGCCCGGCGGCGCCGCGCCAAACCGGTCGGCGCTTGCTGGTCGAGTCCGGCCGGCGCCACCGGTTCGAAGTCCGAAGTCCGAAGTTGGAAGCCCCAAGACCGTTCGGCCGACTGCAGGCCGCACCGCGTTCGAGTTCCTCGGGTTCTCGGTGAGGAAGCTCGGGATCTTTGCGCCGTGCGAAGATCCTCGCGGTTAGTGGCACAGACCACGCCCGGCGCCGCGGCAAGCGCCGCCCGGCGCACCGCCCGCCGCAACCGGCTGTTCCCCGGCCGCTCTCGTCCCCGCCCTCCGGCTCGGTCAGTCGCACCGCCATCCACCACCTTGCCGATCGCCGTGGCGCCGCCGCCATGCAGCCCACAGATCTTGCCGAGGTAGCCGATGACCTTCATACGGCGCCGGCACACGCCGAAGATGAACCGCCCTTCTCTCGCGAGGATCCTAGTAGCCACCGGCCGCTCGGGCTGGTTCGCCAACTGGCGCCGAGACAGCACTCGGACCATCTCGCGGCCCCCGCACATCATGATCTCCGCATCGAAGGCAAGACTGCCTGCCAGCTCGGCGCCGAGCTTCGCCCGGGTGACTCGCCGCCGGATCCCAAACGTCCCAGCCGTCCAGATGTTCACCGCATCAGGCTGCGTCAGCTGCTTGGCCAGCATCGCAGGTCTGAAGGTGCGATGACCGCCCACATTGATTCCCCTCAGAAGAACCACGAGCGCCACTTGCATCCTCCTGCTGGCGTCGCCAACATCTGATTGCTTCGGGCGGCAAGAAGCAGATCTCCGTCCCGTTGTGCGCCTGCCGCTCCCCGTCAGCGGCGGTGCGAACTCCTCTCGGCCAAATGCTGTTCCTGGGCACGTTCGATTGGCACCCAACCCTCGCTTTCCTCCGGGCAGCTCTGTGATCCTCGACATTGCAGTACTTCTCGAAGTCCATTGGCTGTGCCACCCGGCAGCCGTTGCGCGGGACGACCTCGCCTTACAGCTACCCAATCACCTCGTCGCCTCCCGCCACGCCACCCTTCACCCTCCGTACCGCGTAGCCGCACTCAGGTGCCAGCTTCGAGATCATTCGCATCGGCGTTGCCATGCTCCGCTCGCGGAGCAAGCAAGCCATATACGTCAACTCACGGCCGGCGGGCAACCGCCCGTGCTGCATCTGCAGACCGCAAACGTCTCTCCCGATCTTGGGGATCGACGCCTCATCCGCAACTTCCCGGAAGGGCTCCCACGCACTACGCAGGTCAGTGGCCAAGGGCTTGCCATACACGGTCAATCCGATGAACTCCAACGGACTACGGGTCATAATCCGCGGCTCGGTGTCTATTCCTGCCACCCTCTATGCCGAACGGTCTGGGCCAGCGGCGACCCGCAGCGCCGTCCGCTGCATGCCGCTGTTAGGCGGCGCCTGCTCCAGGCGTTTGCCTCTTTCGCCCGACGAGACCGTCCAGGCTCCAGCTCCCCGCGCCGTGCGAGGCGAGAAGCAGGAAGATGAAGCAGAGGAGAACGGCGGGCTCCCCGTGGTTTTGGATTGGCCAGGCGCCCCCAGGCTGATGGAACTGAAAATAGGCCACTGCCATCTCCCCCGACAGGATGACCGCGACCGGTTGCGTGAACAGCCCGAGCAGGATCGCGGCGCCGCCGTAGAACTCCAGCACGCCCCCGATCCACGTCTGGGACATCATCGCCGGGTGCCCTCCGTACTGGGCGGGGACTCCACCGAACCAATCGAAGATCTTCATGCCTCCGGCTTGGAGAAACAGCAGCCCAGCAACGACGCGTAATAGGAACAAGGTAATCTGCCTTGTGCGCTCCATGTTCATGGATTTCATGATGGATGCTCCTCCTCTTTGAGGCATTGTGATTCATCTCCGCTTTCAGGTCGCCGAACCGCTCAGCATCAGCGGCGGCGCGGAGCGCGGCCGCTGCGTGCTGTTGTTAGACGCCACCAGTCTCTGAACGAATGGCGCGTATTTGCTTCACGTGATGCTCGACATGGTCAGCTTGCATCGCAACGACGGCACCCACCGGCAGCCGCACGGTCTCTCCATTGGACTTTCGGAATCCGACAGAACGATGCCATCCATCCGGCACCCGCCTCAGGAGTTGATGGATATGGCATCTGTTGGCCTTGAGTAGAGCCAGTGACACATCGAGGGACCGGTTGACATAGGCCCAACTCTCGGCCCAGACCTCTTGCGGTTGCGTCTGGTACCACTCAAGCGAGAACTCAGCCTGCTGGTTCCCCAGTGCCATCAGCCTCCTGGCGCTGGATGGGCATCAAGGTCAGGGTCCTGAATGCCCGCAAGGGCGTGCTCAAGCAATGCTGGCCCCTCCATGTACCGGGCCAAAACCGCATCCTGGTCGTCTGGTGCCTTCATGTTGATAGCCTATCGCTACAGAAATCAAGTGGCGTCTGTGAGTTCCGGAAAGTCTGGCAGTAGGCATTCCGGAAAGTCTGGCAGAGGACGTAAGCATACCGAAGGGGGAGCCGCCCCGAGCCTGCCGTTCAGGCAGGCGAGGCGAGGGGCGGCGGTCCGGGGGAGGCGAAGCCTCCC
>JACQZJ010000084.1 GCA_016213895.1 Planctomycetota bacterium
CATTCATTCCGGGGCGGGAGCGGGTTCTTGCCCGCGAGCGCCCACCGCAAGTACGTTGACCCGGAGCGGCCCGCCTCGACCGCGAGCCTCGGGACGGCGCGTCGGTCGAGCGGAGCGGCCGTTCCCCGGTTCAGGGGCCGCCAGCGACGTCGTGCCACTCACAGCCGCCGCCTCTCACGCCACGGAACCGCCGGCATCGCCTTCGCCGCGACGAGCCCGTGTTCGTTCGTCGCGCACACGATGCACCGGAAGTCGCGATGCGGCCCCGGACCCCGGGGAAACGGCCGCGACGCTCCTCGCACCAGTCTCCCCTCCGGCTCCGCGGCAACGGCCGCGATCGCTCCCCTCCCCTCCGTCTCCCAGCCAATCAGCGGCGGCGCGCGCTGACCAGCGCCGCGATGTACCCCGCGCCGAAGCCGTTGTCGATGTTGACCACCGACACGTTGGGCGCGCAGGAGTTCAGCATGCCGAGCAGGGCCGTAAGCCCCGCGAACGACGCGCCGTAGCCGACGCTGGTCGGCACGGCGATGACCGGGCAGGAGACCATGCCGCCCACGACGCTGGCGAGCGCGCCCTCCATGCCGGCGGCCACGACCACGACGCGCGCGCGGCGCAGCAGGTCGCCCGCCTGCAAGACGCGGTGGATGCCGGCCACGCCCACGTCGTAGCGCGCCTCCACCTTCGCGCCCATCATCTCCGCGGTGACGCGCGCCTCCTCCGCCACCGGGATGTCCGCGGTGCCCGCAGTGACGAGCGCCACCAGCCCCTTGCCGCGCAGCTTCCTGCCGCGCACGCAGGTGATGGCGCGCGCGCGTTCGTGGTACACGGCCCGCGCGAACACCTCCTGCACTTGCTCGTGGACCTCCGGCGAGGCGCGCGTGAGCAGCAGGCGGTCGGCGTGCTCGAGCAGGCTCGCGGCGATGCGGGCCACGTCCTCCTTGCGCTTGCCCTGGCAGAGCACGACCTCGGGGAAGCCGCAGCGCAGCTCGCGGTGGTGGTCGAGGCGCGCGAACTCGAGATCGCTCACCGGCGGCCGCCTGAGCCGCTCCAGCGCCGCGTCCGGGGTGAGAGCGCCGCGCCTGAGCGCGCGCAGCAGCTTCAGCAGGTCGCGTTCGTTCATCATGACGTTGGATAGGCGTCGAGCGCGAGGCCGTCGGCCCCGCGCAGCCGGTAGAGGTGGTAGCCGAGCCCGGCGATCATCGCCGCGTTGTCGGTTGAGCGCGCGCGCGCCGGCAGGAAGAGGCGCACGCCGTGCGCCGCCGCCTCTTCCGCGAAGCGCTCGCGCAGGCGCGAGTTCGCCGCGCAGCCGCCGCCGACCACGAGGGCGGCCGCGCGCGCGCGGCGCACGGCCCGGAAGGAGGCGCTGAGCAGCCCACTGATCACCGCCTCCTGGAAGGACGCCGCCAGGTCGCGCACGTTCTGTTCGCTGAGCGGCAGCGGTTCGTGCGGCGCGCTCCGTCCGGTCACGCGGTAGAGCACCGCCGTCTTGATGCCCGAGAAGGAGAAGTCCAGCCCGTCCCGCGCCAGGAGCGGCGGCTTGAAGCGGAACCTGGCGCCGTCGCCGGCGCGCGCCACCTCGTCGATGATCGGCCCGCCCGGGTAGCCGAGGCCGAGGATGGCAGCCACCTTGTCGTACGCCTCGCCGGCGGCGTCGTCCGCGGTGGAGCCGATCTCCACCGGCTCGAAGGGCTGGTCGAAGCGGAACAGGGAGGTGTGGCCGCCGGAGACGACGAGGGCGACGAAGGGCGTCTCGGGCGGTGCGCCGCCTTCCATCCAGGAGGCATAGATGTGGGCGGCGAGGTGGTTCACGCCGATGAGCGGCTTGTCGAGCGCGAGCGCCAGCGCCTTGGCCGCCGCCAGTCCCACCAGCAGGGCGCCGATCAGGCCCGGCCGGTTGGCGACGGCGACGGCGTCGATCGCGGAGGCGGCAAGGCCTGCGCGGCTCAGGGCCTCCTCGATCACGGGCACGATGACTTCCAGGTGGCTGCGGCTCGCGATCTCGGGCACGGGGCCGCCGAAGCGGCGGTGGATGTCGACCTGGGAGCGCACGACGTCCGAGAGGACGCGCGTCCCGTCTTCGACCACCGCGGCCGCGGTCTCGTCACACGACGACTCGATGCCCAGGATCTTCACGCGGCCTGCGCCTCACGAGAGGGTGTTGAAGCCCTTGCCTCCGGCCAGGATCTCGAGCGCGGCCTCGAGCTGGCGGTCCAGCCTCCCCGCGGCCTCCTCGCGCACGTGCCGCTGCTGCGGGCAGCGCTCCTCGATCACGCGCCAGGTCTCGTCCGGGATCTCGCGCGCCTCGATGTATGCCTCCAGCCAGTGCTGCTCGAGGTCGTCCTCGATGGGCAGGAGGATGTCCGGCGGCAGGCCGTTCCCCGGGTCGGGGCGGAACTCGCCGTCCTCGCCGCGCGCGACCTTCTCGATCGCGCGCCCCGCGGGCGTGTAATAGCGCGACGTCGTGATCTTGAGGCGGCCGGTGCGGGTCTTGCCGTCCACTTGGTAGTCGCACATGATCACGGACTGCACCATCCCCTTGCCGAAGGTCCTGTCGCCCACGAGGAGCGCCCGCTGGTGGTCCTGCAGCGCCCCGGCGAGGATCTCCGAGGCGCTGGCGCTGCCGCCGTCGACCAAGAGGACGAGGGGCAGGCCGCGGAAGGGAGCGACCTCGTCCGCGGCGCGATAGACCTGGGTCGTGCCGCGCGCGCGCCCCTTGGTCGCCACCACCACGCCCTCGTCGATGAACAGGCTGGAGATGCCCACCGCCTCCTCGAGCAGGCCGCCGCGGTTGCCGCGCAGGTCGAGGACCAGGGACTTCATGCCGGCCGTGGCCAGCGCGCCCAGGGCCTGGCGCAGCTCCCCCGTGCTCTCCTCCTGGAACGCCTTCAGGCGCACGTAGGCGATGCCGCGCTCCGCGTCGACGATGCGCGGGTCGATGACCGAGGGACGCTGGATCGTGTCGCGCGCCACCTCGACCTCGTAGTCGGGCAGCGGCGCCTCACCGGGCGCGACGTAGGGACGCACGGTGACGCGCACCGGCACGCCGGCGCCGTCCATGATCTTGATGCGCCCGACGATCGCGTCGCTGTCGAGCGCGGTGCAGTCCACGCCGTCCACGCCGATGATGCGGTCGCCGGTCTTGAGGCCGGCCTTCTCGGCGGGCGAGCCGGGGAAGGCGTAGAGCACGGTCACCGGCTCGCCGGCCGGGTAGACCGCGAAGCCGATCCCCACGTAACGGCCCTCGTTCTCCTCGCGGAAGCGCGCCTCCTCATCCGGATCGATGAAGTCGGAGTAGAGATCGCGCTTGGCCATGCCGCGGATGGCGTCGTAGGCCAACTCCTCGGCGGACACGGGCTCGCAGTAGCGCTCGGCGATGTGGCGGGCGGCCTGGCGGATCCAGGCCATCTCGTCGTCGCTGCGCTCGAGCAGGCGGTTCCTCTCGAGGAAGTGGAACATGAGCAGGGCGGCCGCGGCCGCGACCAGCGCCGGCAGCAGGAACGAAGCCAGGAACGCGCGCAACCTTGGCCTAAGGGGGTCGGTTCCTCGCGGGCGCCTTGTCGGATAGTGCATCGCTAGGACAGGCCGTCGAGGAACGCGGCGATGCGCTCCAGGCCGGCCTGGATCTCCTTGACCGAGGCCGCGTACGACAGGCGGAAGCAGTCATCGTCGCCGAACACGCCGCCCGGCACCACCGACACCAGCGCGTCGTTCAGCAGGGCCTCGCAGAAGGACGCGGAATCGGTGATGCGCACGCCGCCGCGCGAGGTGCGGCCGTAGAACGCGGCCACCCTGGGGAAGACGTAGAACGCCCCCTCCGGCGGGTCCAGCTCGAGGCCGCGCATGGAGCGCATGCGCGCGAGGACCATCTCCCGCCGGCGCTCGAACTCCGCGCGCATGGGCTCGACCTCTTCCCGGCAGTGCTTGAGCGCCTCCAGGGAGGCGTGCTGGGAGATGCTCGACGCGTTCGACGTGGTGTGGCTCTGGATGCTCGACATGGCCCCGATGACCTCGCGCGGGCCGAGGGCCCAGCCGAGCCGCCAGCCCGTCATCGCGAAGGACTTGGACACGCCGTCACACACCACGGTGCGCTCGCGCAGGCCGTCCCGCACGGCGGTGATGGAGCGGTGGCGCACGCCGCCGTAGACCAGGGGGCCGTAGATCTCGTCGGACACCACGTAGAGGTCGCGCCGCAGCACCACCTCGGCGATCGCGTCCAGGCGCTCCGCGTCGAGCACGGCGCCCGTCGGGTTGTTCGGCGAGTTGAGGATGAGCACGCGCGAGCGCGGAGAGCAGGCCTTCTCCAGCTCCTCGGCCGAGAGGCGGAAGCCGTCCCGGGCGTGCGTGGGAACGAAGCGCGCCTCCGCGCCGCACAGGCTGACCATCTCTGGATAGGACAGCCAGTAGGGCCCCGGAATCAGGACCTCGTCCCCCTCCTGGACCATGGCGAAGAGGGCGTTGGCGATGGCCTGTTTGGCCCCCGCCGTGACGATGACCTCCTTGCCGGGGTCGTAGACCACGCCCTGGTCGGCCTTGAATACATCGCAGATGGCCTTCCTCAAGGGCAGGATGCCCTCGTTCGCGGTGTAGTGCGTCGCGCCAGCCTCGATGGCCGCGCGCGCCGCGGCGCGCACGCGCTCGGGAGTGGGGAAGTCAGGCTCGCCCAACCCGAAGGAAAGCACGTCCTTGCCGGCGCTCTTCAGCTCCTGGGCGCGTTGCGCGAGGCGGAAGGTCGCCGACGGCTTGAGGTTTCTCGCCCGATCGCTCAACGGCATCGTCATCGCAGACCTCGGATGCATCCAACTTCAGTGACAAGAATGGATTCCGCACTCTAGCCGATGGGTCTCCAGGCCTCAAGGCAGCACTTCGGGCGCGCCTGCGCGCCGCGGCGCGGCGCGCGAGCTGGAGGCGAAAACCGCGCAAGCCCGCGCCTCTTGGCACGTAGAATCGACCGGTTGCATTGCCGCGGCGATGCGACCGACGGAGCGCCCGTCAGACGGGCGCTCCGCGGCTGATCGACGGCAGCGGTTCCAGGTCGCTAAACCCCGCCGGGGGCGAGCTGACCCTCACGCGGGGCAGCAGCCCTGAACGGGTGATTCGACCACGAACCGGGATTGGTCAGGCTGGAACGCGAGCCGCGGAATGCGACGTTGGGGCGCACGGGTTTCCGTCCTCATCCGAACTGGCTCCGTTCCCGAAGGAAGCGATCGAGTGAAAAGGGCGACCAAGAGCATCCTGACGATCCTGGTCTTCGCGGTGGGGCTGTCCTACTTCGGCTTCACCCTCTTCTTCTTCGACCCGTTCGAGGGATCGTACCAGGACGATTTCGCGGACTCGCCGATCGCCCTGGAGTTCGTCGTTCCCAGGAACATCGACTACTTCGTTCACAAGCGCTCGCTGCAGAACGACTTCGACCAGTACGAGTTCCCCATCCCGTACCTGTGGGATCGCGTCCGCCTGACGCGGAACTGGCAGAAGCTCGAGAGCACGCCGCTCTACGAGCAGGCCGCGGGGCAGCTCGATCTCGCCGCGAAGGTGGAGAAGGTCCGCGCAGCGGTCTCGCGCGTGCCGCTGCTCGATCCCCTTGCCGACCTGCTCGGACGCGACGCGGCCGTGTTCGGGCGGCTCGGCGGCCGGGTCTACAAGGACCCGGAGACCGCGGCCGTGTTCCTCGGCTCCGCGCTGGCGAAGTTCGCCTACGAGGTCGCCGGCTACGGCGCGCTGCGCTCGCTCTTCGGCATGCCGTTCGCGGTGGAGGAGGACGAGCGGGGCGTCCGCAGCATCACCCTCGAGGACGGCACGCGCATCCACGTCTACCGCCGCCAGGACCTGTTCGTGGTGGGGAACGGGCCGCTGCTCGTGCGCGAGGTGGTGGATCTGCTCGACCTGGGCCGGGAGGGGCGCGAGGGGAGCCTCGGCCGCCTCAGGCGCTACAACGTCACGGTCGCCCAGCAGGAGGCCAATGAATTCGCCGGCGTCGCCACCAACCAACAGCTCGTGTTCGAGCAGGTCGACGAGCGCCTGCAGCTCCATGCCGACCTGCCGGCGATGCTCTCCCTGGTCGATTTCGACGAGGCCTTCCTCGAGCCGCGCGGGGAGGTCTCGCGCTGGCTCCTGGCGCGCCTCTTCAGCCCCAGGTACTACAAGGACTGCACCCTCGACGTCGGCTTCGGCGACGTCCTCGACCTGCGCAGCATGGTCGGCTTCAACCGCGAGGCGGCCGAGGCGGCGGAGAGCGGCTTCTACGATCGCCGCACCTTCGAGCTGCGCAAGGCCATGGACGAGGCGGCCGCGCTCGTCCCCGAGGACACCTACTTCCTCATGGCGGCGCGCGTCGACATGCAGAAGTTCCTGCCGAAGCTGCTCGCCGGGCTGACCGAGGTCGATCCCGCGGCGCGCGAGCTCATGGACGAGCTGATCGCCGCCATCCGCCGCATGCGGCCCGACTTCCGCGCCGGCAACTCCATGGAGGCCGCGCGCTACGCGGCCACGCTGCTCGGCCAGGACGTGGTCGTGGCGTTGAAGCGGGACACGTACTTCGGTCCGCCCGAGAATCCGGCGCCGCTGGTCGGGATCTTCCTGCAGGTCAAGGAGCGCGGTCCGGACTTCGAGGAGCTGGAGAAGGCGCAGGGGAACCCGCAGGTCTCGACCGGCTACAACGGCTTCATCTTCCCGATCCAGAAGGCGCACAACAACCTGAAGCAGCAGGAGCGCGGGGTGTGCAAGTGGTACCGCGTCTGGCACGAGAAGGCGGGCTCGCCCAACGAGCGCTTCGTCCAGGACGTGGTGCTGATCGGCACCGGCATCCGCAACGTCTCCTTCGGGATCATCGACCCGAGGTCGCAGACCGAGGGGCCGTGGACCTTGGCCGTGGTGATGTCGCCGCGCGCCGCGCTGCTCGAGAGCGCCGAGGGCGGGGCGGGCGAGAACGAGTGGCGCGGGACCGCCCACGAGATGATCACCGACTTCATCAAGCTCTCGGTGAGCGGCGGCGCGCCTACCTCGGCCCCGAACGGCTACACCAAGGAAGTGCGCATGGTGCGCTCGCTGCGCGAATCGCGGAAGTACCAGGAGGGACGCGAGTTCCTGCAGGGCTTCGCCTCCGTGGCCGTCTACCTCGACTTCGCGCGCTGGAAGGAGGTCCTGTTCGACGGCTCCCTGGCCTACGCCGAGCAGGCCACGGAGCTGGACACCGAAGAGTGGCAGGAGGTGGCGCGCGGCGTGCGCCAGCACCTCCTCGACGGCGAGTTCGCCGCCTGGCGCGGCAAGGAGATGCCCGCGGCGGTGAAAGAGCGCTTCGACCGCGCGGTCGAGGCGCAGAAGGCCGCGATCGACCGCGAGCGCCTCTCCACCGCCGTGCCCCAGAGGCAGCGCGACTACGAGGAGAGCCTGGCCTGGGTCGACTTCTTCAGGGACGCGTTCCTCGCAGCCAGGATCGAGGAGACCGGCGAGAACATCGAGCTGCGGGCGCGGATTCGAACGCAGCTGGATTGATCCGTGCGCCGTCCCGCCGCTAGAATGCCAGCCCTCCATCCGTGCCGGGGTGGCGGAATTGGCAGACGCGCTAGGTTGAGGGCCTAGTTCCCGTTTAGGGAGTGCAGGTTCAAGTCCTGTTCCCGGCACCACCCTTCCTTCTCCCGGCGATCCGGGAAGCGCCGCCCCCGCAGCTTGCCGGGCCTGGGTCGAGTGCTTCGGCCCGCCAGAGCTTCCGGCTGGGGGCGGCGCTGGCGTCTGCCTCGGCGATGCCCGACATCCGCACGCTTGACCTGCTGCGAGTGCCGGCACGGTCTCGTTCCTTCGTCGGGCTGTCCGCTACGGGATGTTGATGCGGTGGACGCCGCCCCTGCCGTCGGCGAGGTAGAAGCCGTTGTCGAGCGGCGGGTTGGGGTCGGGGCAGAGGGCATTCGCCTGAAAGCGCGTGGCGTAGAAGGTCTGCAAACCCGAGCCGAAGGTCGCGGCGGGCTCCCTGGAGATCCCGCCGCTCATGTAGGTGGTGTAGACGTAGCCGCCGTGCTCGATCGCCTGCAGCGCACTCCACCCCGGATTCGGGCGGGTCCCCTGCACCGTGGGATGGAACGGGCTGGAG
>JACQZJ010000085.1 GCA_016213895.1 Planctomycetota bacterium
CCCTCGGCGATGCTGAGGCGGTAGCGGCGGCGCGCCAGATAGATCCAGGAAAGCTCGCCGGTGCGCGGCGGGAGCACCATGTAGAACAGATTGTGCACCGAGACGACGCAGAGCAGGTCAAGGACGCGCGGCCGGGCGGAGTGGATGAGCTCGCGCATGCGCAGGGCGCGGCAGGCGTAGGACAGGAGATAGCAGAGGAAGGCGAAGAGCACCCAGGGGACGCGCGTGCGCGCCAGGGCCGCGGGCACGTCCGTGTTCGGAGCGGCGAGAAACAGCAGGCCGACGAGGAGGAGGCCGAACAGAGCCGCGACGATGCCGGGCAGGCGCGACCGGCGCTTGGGCGGTCCTGCGGTCACGTCTGGATCCATGCGCGCATCCCCGGCCAAACCAATCGCCGACGAAGAGACGGAGTGTAGCAGGAGGGCGCGGCGATTCGCCGCAACATATGTTCGAAAAAGACGATAGGTCTGCGCCGGGCCGCATGGCAGTGGGACCTGCCGGCCCTCCTTCGGATTTCTGGACGCCGCCCCTCATGTCGAACGGGACGTTGTCCGATACAGGACAGCAATCTCCTCCTTCTTGTAGTCCGAGGCTCCCTGCGAGCATGTCTCCCGGGAGCCTCGGCTATTTTCGGGCCCTGCCGATGGGGCAAGCGGCGGCTGCGCGCGCGCGCTGCTGCACGCTTTTCCGGCCCGCGCGCGTGCGCTACAGTGGCCCGATGCTGCGCCCATCCAGTCCTGCCGACGAGCCGAACGCGTCTCGTCCTCCCGGCGGCGGCGAGGCCGAGCCCCTTCCCGTCCTGCACGCCGAGGAGAAGATCGTGCGCGAGGGGATCACCTTCGACGACGTCCTGCTGCTGCCGGCGCGCTCCGACGTCCTGCCCGCCGACGTGAACACGTCGGCGCGCTTCTCGCGGCGCGTCATGCTGCGCATCCCGCTGGCCTCCGCCGCGATGGACACGGTGACCGAATCGCGCCTCGCCATCGCTCTCGCCCGCCAAGGCGGGCTCGGGATCATCCACAAGAACATGCCCGTGGCCCAGCAGGTGCGCGAGGTGGACCAGGTCAAGCGCTCGGCGAACGGGGTGATCGCGGACCCGATCACCCTGACTCCGGACGCGACCGTGGCCTCGGCCTGGAAGATCATGCAGGAGCAGAACATCTCCGGCGTGCCGATCGTGGAGAAGGACGGCGGCCGCGTCGTCGGCATCCTGACGAACCGCGACCTGCGCTTCCAGCGCGGCCCGGAGACCGTCGTATCGGAGGTCATGACGCGCCGCCTGATCACGGCGCCGCCTTGCACCACTCTCGAACAGGCCAAGGACATCCTGCATCACAACAAGGTCGAGAAGCTCCTGCTGGTCGACGGCGACATGCGCCTCAAGGGGCTGATCACGATCAGGGACATCAAGGGGCTGGAGGAGTTCCCAGCCGCCGCCCGCGACGACCGCGGGCGCTTGCGCGTGGGCGCGGCCGTGGGCGTGGCGGACGACGCGCGCGCCGCGGGGCTGGTGCGCGCCGGCGTCGACGTGCTCGTGGTGGACACCGCGCACGGCCACACGCGCAACGTGATCGAGGCGATCCGCCGGCTCAAGGCCGCGCACGACATCGACGTGGTGGCGGGCAACGTCGCCACCGCCGAGGCGGCGCGCGCCCTGATCGACGCCGGGGCGGACGCGGTCAAGGTCGGCATCGGTCCGGGCTCCATCTGCACCACGCGCGTGATCGCCGGCGTCGGCGTGCCGCAGGTGACGGCCATCCTGGACTGCGCCGCGGCCGCGCGCGCCGCCGGGGTCCCGCTGATCGCGGACGGCGGCATCCGCCACTCCGGCGACATCGTCAAGGCGCTCGCCTGCGGCGCCGCGACGGTGATGATCGGCGGGCTCTTCGCCGCGGTCGACGAAAGCCCGGGAGAGGTGATCCTGCACCGCGGCCGGCGCTACAAGCAGGTGCGCGGCATGGGCAGCCTGGGGGCGATGTCGGCGGGCAGCGCGGACCGCTACTGCCAGGGCGCGGTGCGCGACCGCACCAAGCTCGTGCCCGAGGGGGTGGAAGGGATCGTGCCGTACCGCGGGCCGCTCGCGGACTTCGTCTACCAGCTGGTGGGCGGGCTGCGCTCGGGCATGGGCTACTGCGGCGCCGCCGATCTCGAGGAGCTCTACCGGCGCGCGCGCTTCATCCGCGTCTCGACGGCGACGCTGCGCGAGAACCACCCGCACGACCTCGAGATCACCAAGGAATCCCCCAACTACACGCACGACTGGTAGGAGTCCGCACGGTGCGAGAGGCCATCGCGATCGTCGACTTCGGCTCGCAGTACACTCAGCTCATCGCCCGGCGCGTGCGCGAGCAGCGCGTCTTCTGCCGGATCTACCCCTGCTCCGTCGACCCGGCGGACCTGGCCTTGCAGCCGCTCAAGGGGCTGATCCTCTCCGGCGGGCCGGCCTCCGTGTACGAGGCGGGCGCTCCGGAGCTGGACCCGCGCCTGCTCGATCTGGGCGTCCCGGTGCTCGGCATCTGCTACGGGCTGCAGGCGATGGTCGCGGCTCTCGGCGGCGCCGTGGCCCGCGGCGTGGAGGGCGGGGAGTACGGGCGCGCGACGCTCACCCTGCGCAGCGCCAGCGACCTGCTGAGCGGCGTGCCGCGCGACTCGGTGGTGTGGATGAGCCACGGCGACCAGGTGGAGCGCCTGCCGGACGGCTTCGAGGTCCTGGCTGGCTCGAAGGCCTGTCCCTTCGCCGCGATCGCAGAGCGCCAGCGCCGCCTTTACGGTCTGCAGTTCCATCCCGAGGTCACGCACACGGCGCACGGCCCGTCCATCCTGCGCAATTTCTTGTTCGGCATCTGCGGCGTGCGCGGCGACTGGACCATGGCCAGCTTCGTCGACACGGCCGTGCGCCAGGTCCAGGACACGGTGGGCAGCGCCGGGCGGGTGGTGCTGGGAATGTCGGGAGGCGTCGACTCGTCGGTGGCGGCGGTGCTCTTGCACCGCGCGGTGGGAGAGCGCCTGGACGCGATCTTCGTGGACAACGGACTGCTGCGCAAGAACGAGCGCGAGAACGTCGCCAAGACGTTCCTCGAGAGGTTCGAGGTGCGGCTGCACGTGGTCGACGCGGGCGACGCCTTCCTCGCCGACCTGGCGGGGGTCACGGACCCGGAGGAGAAGCGCCGCAGAATCGGCCACCGCTTCATCGAGGTCTTCCGCGGCGAGGCGCGGCGCTGCGCCGGGGCCGGCTTCCTGGCGCAGGGGACCCTCTACCCGGACGTGATCGAGTCGCTGGCGCCGCGCGGCGGCCCCTCGGCGACGATCAAGACGCACCATAACGTCGGCGGCCTGCCAGAGGAGCTCGGCTTCACGCTCGTGGAGCCCTTCCGCGAGCTCTTCAAGGACGAGGTGCGCGCCCTGGGCGCGCTCCTCGGGCTGCCGGAATCGATCCTGCGGCGCCACCCCTTCCCGGGACCGGGCCTTGCGGTGCGCATCCTCGGCGAGGTGACGCCCGAGCGGCTGGAGATCCTGCGGGAGGCGGACGCCATCTTCCGCGAGGAGCTGCGGCTCTCCGGCTGGCGCGACCGGGTGGCCCAGGCGTTCGTCGTGCTCTTGCCGGTGCGCACCGTGGGCGTGCAGGGCGACCAACGCACCTACGGCTACGCCTGCGCCATCAGGGCGATCACCACCGAGGACTTCATGACCGCGGAGCCGGCGCCGCTGCCGCATGACCTGCTGGCGCGCATGGCCTCGCGCATCACCAACGAGGTGCGGGCGATCAACCGCGTGACCTACGACGTGACGTCCAAGCCGCCCGCGACCATCGAGTGGGAGTGACGGCGGGCGCGGCGCGCGTCAGCCTTCCAGCCGCTCGAGCAGGAGCGCGCGCGCGAGCTTCGGATCCGCCGTGCCGCGCGTCGCCCGCATCACGCCGCCCACCAGGGCATTGAGCGCGCTCTTCTTGCCCGCGCGGTACTCCGCGGCCGCTTGGGGCGCGGCCGCGAGCGCCTCGTCCACCGCGGCGGCGAGCGCGGCGCGGTCGCACACCTGCTCGAGACCCAGGCTCGCGACGACCTCGGCCGCGGGCCGGCCGCTCTCCGCGATCTGCGCCAGCACCTTGCGCGCCGCCTGATGGGAGAGCGCGCCGGCGCCGGCCATGCGCGCCACCTCGACCAGGGACTCGGGAGGGATGTTCACGCCGGAGACGGGAACGTGGCGCGCGTTGGCTTCCTGCAGGACGGCGCTCAGCACGAAGTTGGCGATGGCGCGCGCGGGCGCGCCTCCGGCCGCCAGGCAGCGCTCGAAGTAGTCGGCGATCTCCCAGTCGGCGGCGAGCGCCTGGGCCGTCCCCGCGGGCAGCCCGAGCCGCTCGACGTAGCGCTCGAGCCGCGCGGCCGGCATCTCCGGCAGCTCGGCCCGCAGCGCCTGCACCACCTCCTGGCCGATGGCGAACTCGGGCAGGTCGGGTTCGGGGAAGTAGCGGTAGTCGTGCTCCTCTTCCTTGGAGCGCAGCGGCGCGGTGCGCTCGTCGTCCTCGCGCCACATGCGCGTCTCCTGCAGCGGTTGAGGTCGACGAGCGAGTAGGCCTCTCCCGCCGGATGCAGCGTCTTCCCGGCGTCCTCCTCCAGGTGCACGCGCGCCACGCCCACGCGCCGCGCCGCGCCGCCGTCGCCGTCGCCGGCGATCTCGACGGCGCCGCCGAGCCCGAGCGGGCGGTCGAACTGGGAGATCTGGTAGCCCTTGGGCAGGTCGGGGTAGAAGTAGTTCTTGCGGTCGAACTTGGTGCGGGCGGGGATCTCGCAGCCGAGCGCGAGGGCGGCGCGCAGGCCGAGGCGCAGGGCCTCCTCGTTGAGCACCGGCAGGACGCCGGGCTGCCCGGTGCACACCGGGCAGACTTGCGAGTTGGGCGCGGCGCCGTACTCGTTCTTGCAGGCGCAGAACAGCTTGCTGCGCGTGGCCAGCTGCACATGCACCTCGAGGCCGATGACCGGCTCGAGGTCCGGGGCTCCGCGCGGCGCGTTCATGCCGGCTCCTCGGCCATGGGGGCGAGCGCTCCCAGGAGGCCGGAGCGCTGCTCGAAGGCGAAGGCGCAGGAGAGGACGCGCGTGTCGGCGAGCGGCGGGCCGATGATCTGCAGGCCCACGGGCAGCCCCTCGGGAGTGCGCCCGCAGGGCACGGACAGGGCCGGCAGGCCGGCGAGCGACGCGGGGATGGTGAAGACGTCGCACTGGTACATCGTCACCGGGTCTTCGATCTTCTCGCCGAGCGCGAAGGCGGGGATGGGAGAGGTGGCGCCGGCGATGAAATCGACGGCGCGGAACGCCTCGCGGAAGGCGTCGATGAACAGGCGGCGCACGCGCAGCGCCTTGAGGTAGTAGGCGTCGTGGTAGCCGCTGGAGAGGGCGAAGGTGCCGAGCAGGATGCGGCGCTTCACCTCGTCGCCGAAGAGGCGGCCGCGCGTTGCCGTGTAGGCCCCGAGCAGGTCGGCCGCGGGGGCGCTCGGCCCGTAGCGAAAGCCGTCGAAGCGCGCCAGGTTGGAGGATGCCTCGGAGTTGGCCACGAGGTAGTAGGCGGGCACGGCGCAGCGCGAGAGGAGGTCGACGCGGTCGATGCGCACGATGCGCGCGCCCGCCTCGCGCAGGGTCTCGAGGGCGCGCTCGATGAGCGCGCGCACGGCCGCGTCGGCGATCTCCTCGAAGTAATCGCGGTGCACGCCGATGCGCACGCCCTCGAGGCCGGGGGAAAGCGACGCGACGCAGTCGGGCGCCTCCCGCGGCAGGGAGGTCGAGTCGCGGGCGTCCGGCCCGGAGATGACCGAGGCGAGGGTGGCGACGTCGAGGAGCGAGGCCCCGATGGGACCGATCTGGTCCAGGGAGGACGCGAAAGCCACCAGGCCGAAGCGCGACACGGCGCCGTAGGTCGGCTTGAAGCCGACCACGCCGCAGAGGGAGGCCGGCTGCCGGATCGAGCCGCCGGTGTCCGAGCCGAGGCTGAGCGGAACCATGCCGGCGGCGACCGCCGCCGCCGAACCGCCCGACGAGCCGCCCGGGACGCGCGCGGTGTCGTAGGGGTTGCGCGTGGGCTTGTAGGCCGAGTTCTCGGTGGAGGAGCCCATGCCGAACTCGTCGCAGTTCGTCTTGCCGATGACGATGCCGCCCTCGGCGAGAACGCGCTCGACGGCGTGGGCGGTGAAGGGCGGCAGGTAGCCGGCAAGGATGCGCGACGCGCAGGTGGTCGGCAGGCCGCGCACGCAGATGTTGTCCTTGACCGCGAGCGGCACGCCGAGCAGGCGCCCGTGCGCGCGCCCGGCGGCGACCTCGGCGTCGATCTCCGCGGCGCGCGCCAGGGCGCCGGCGCGGTCGACGGCCAGGAAGGCGTCCACGCGCGGCTCGAGGCGCTCGACGCGCGCCAGCGTCTCCTCGATGACCTGGCACGCCGAGCGGCGCCCGCTCAGGACGTCGTCGCGAATCGAGACCGCGGAGCGGAATGCGCCTGCGGGCGAGGTCATTCGATGATCCGCGGCACCTGGATGAAGTCGTCCCGGCGCCGCGGGACGTTGGCGAGAACCGCCGCGGCCGCGCCGGACGGGGCCTCCTCGTCCGGGCGGGCGCGGCCAGAGAGGCCGGCGGGATGGGCCGCGGGCTCGATGGTCGCGGTGTCGAACTGCTCGAGGCTGCGAAAGTACTCCAGGATCGCGCTCAACTGCGCCGCGAGGCGGGCGCCCGTGCGCTCGTCGATCTTGAGGCGCGCGAGGCGCGCGACCCAGTCAACGGTGTTGCGGTCCATGCCCGGCCCTCCTGCGGCTTCCGGCGCACGCGCGGCGGATGACGCGAGGATACTCCTAGCAGGAGCGCGGGGCGGCGGCAAGCGCCCGGGCGCGCGCGGGACTCTTGCCCCGGCCTGGCCCGGGCCTTAGCATCCGGTTCCTGGTGGCAGTGGTGGGAGCGCGGCCCCGGGGCGGCGCGGCGGCAGGATGAACGACGACTTGACCGGCGATTTCAGGGTCAACTGGCAGATCATCGCCCTGACCTTCAACATCGTCGGGTTCTTCTTCATCTTGAACAGCTTGTACTTCAAGCGGCCCAAGCGCCTGCTGCACGAGTACTACGGCATCGAGAAGCAGCGGCCGCTGCGCTCGATCCGCGACCATGTGATGAACATGGTGCAGCTGGTGATCGGCTTCGTGTTCCTCATCCTCGGCCAGTTCCTGCTCATCGCCGATCAGCTGTCGATGACCATCGACGACCGCGACAGCTTCTTCGGGGACCCGAGCGTGCTGACCATCGCGGCCTTCCTCATCGGGTCGATGATGCTCGTGACGCTGGTCCTGAAGGTGTTCCAGATCTTCTGGACCAAGTGGTCCTTCAAGCGCCTCTTGACGGACTTCTACCGCGAGCACAGCTGGGCGCTGCAGAAGTACCCGGCTACCGCCAAGCAGGCCGGGGAGATCCTCGGCGTGAGCCATCGCAAGGAGGACTCGGTCTCGGAGTACCTCAAGCGGCTCATGGCCTACCTCGAGATCGAAGGGGTGGAAGGCGGCGCCGCCGGAGAGCCGGGAACGGGCGCCGGCCCGCGCAGCGCCATCCCGCCGGAGCCGTCCTCGACGGCGACGCATCCGGCCACGCCGCCGCGGATCATGTCCTGACGGAGTGGCGATGCTCTCCTTGCCCATCGGCCGCAGGGGCGCCAGCAAGATCCTCTTCTACGCCGAGTCGCCGGTCAAGTACGCGATGTTCCGCCCGATCCAGCGGCTCATGGCGGAAGACGCGAGGATCCAGTTCTTCTTCGCCGGCCGGCTGCGCGGCGGCGTGTCGTCGCGGCGCATGGCCGCGACCCTGGGCGTGGAGGGGGCGCGGCCGATCCGCCGCGGGCTCTCCGCGCTCTGCGCCTTCGACCTGTTCGTGACCGCGGACTACGACATCTGGGGAGCGTACGAAAAGAGCGGCCTGCCCATCGGGCGCACGCCGCGCGTGCAGATCTTCCACGGCGCCTCGGTGCGCAACGGCGCGGTCCAGCCGAAGATGGCGCGCTACCACCACCTCTTCGTCATCGGGCCGTACATGTACCGGGCGTTCGTGGCCAACGGCTACTTCGCGGACGGCGAGGCGCGCCTGGCGAAGGTCGGCATGCCGAAGACCGACCGGCTGCTGGACGGCTCCCTGGACGCGGGCGCGATCCGCGCGGCCCTGCGCCTCGATCCCGCCCGGCCCACGGTGATGCTGGCGCCGACCTGGCTGCGCGACTCGCCCATGAACGAGTACGGCATGGAGCTGATCGAGCAGCTGGCGGCCGGGCCGTGGAACGTGATCATCAAGCTGCACGACAAGTTCTTCGATCCGCGCTTCAACATCGCCGACTGGCGCTCCCGGCTCGCCGGCTGCGCGCGGCGCGCGAACTGCCGGGTGGCGAGTGACGAGTACGACGCCGTTCCGCTGCTCTACGTGAGCGACGTCCTCATCTCCGACGTCTCGTCGATCGCCAACGAGTTCGCGCTCCTCGACCGGCCGCTCGTTTTTCTGCGGGTGCCCGAGCGGGAGGCCCTGGCGGAGCGCTTCCCGCGCGTGGACCTGGAGACGTGGGGGCAGCGGGCCGGGGAGGTGGTCTCGAGCGCCGCGGCCTGCGTGGCGGCGGTGGAGCGCGCCCTGTCCGATCCGGCCGCGCGCGGCGACATCCGGCGCGCGCTCGCCGCGGACATCTTCTACAACCCCGGGTCGGCCGCGCCCGCGGCCGCGCGCCGCCTCTACCAAATTCTCGGCCTGGAGGAGCAGCGGTCAAGCTCCGTGCCGGCGCGTGCCGCCCCGTAACCGCGCGGCGCGGCGCTCGTCCTGGCGGGCGTGACCACGCCCCGCCTCCTGCGCCTGCTCCGGGAGATCCCGGCCGAGCTGCTCGGCCTGGTCCTGCCGGCCGCATGTGCGGCGTGCGACGTCGAGCTTGCGGACGGGCGCGGCCTGCTGTGCGCGTCCTGCCGTGCGACGCTCGTCTTGATCGGGCGACGCGGCTGCCGGCGCTGCGGCGCCGAGCCGCAGCCAGGGGCGGCGCCGCGCCCGCGGCGCTGCCGGCGCTGCCGGGAGCGGGCCTTCGCCTTCCGGCGGGCGGTGGCCGCGGCGCGCTACGGCGGGGCGCTGCGCGACGTCGTGCTGGGCGTCAAGTTCCGCGGCCGGCGCGAGGGCGTGCGCCTGCTCGGCGGCCTCCTGCTCGACGCGCTCCACGAGTGCTCCCTGCCGCAGAGGGTGGGCGTGGTCGTCCCGGTCCCACTGCACCCGCTGCGCCGAATGGTGCGCGGCTTCGACCAGGCGGAGCTCTTGGCCGCGTTCGTGGCGCGAGGGATCGGCCGGCCGCTGGTGCGGCGCGCCATCGCGCGCGCGCGCTTCGCGCGCGCCCAGGCGCGCACTCCGCCCGCGCAGCGCGCCAGCGCCCTGAACCAGGCCTTCCGTCCCGCCCGGCAGCGCGACCGGGTGCGCGGCCGGGCAGTGCTCCTCGTGGACGACGTGATGAGCACCGGCGCGACCGCGCACGCCGCCGCCAGCGCCCTGCTCAGCGCCGGCGCGCGCCGCGTGTACGTGGCGGTGGCCGCGACCTGAAGAGGGGCGAAGCGCGCGGCAAGAACCCGCGGCTGCTAGTCGCCAGCCTTCTTCACCTCGTTGCGCAGGAAGTCCATGTCGGAGACGAACTGCTGGATCGACTTGCGGTCCTCGTCCTCGATCTGCTCGAAGCGGATCCTGACCGCGGCGCCGTCCTCGTTCGCCACGGCGCCGGCGATGGTCGAGGGGATCTCGAAGTAGTAGGCCTTCTTGAAGAGCGGCAGGCGGAACTTGGCCTTGACCTCGGCGCCGTCCGGGAAGTAGGCGGCCGCTTGGGCGACCTGCAGCTTCATGCCGTTTTCGTCCAGGTCGAGGATGCGGCCGACGGCCGGCCGGCCGAGGGCCTTCTGCCGTTCCGGACTGGCGAAGTGCAGCATGACGCTGTTGCCGGCCGGCAGCTCGGCGGAGACGTGGCGGCCGAGCGACTCCACGGCCAGGTTGTTCTCGTCGAACACCTTGATGACGCGCGTGAGGCCGAGGCTCTCGAGGACGTCGCGCACGAACCCGGAGGGCTGGGCGATGACCAGGTCGCCGCCGATGTCGCGCAGCATCTTGCGCGACTTCACCACCGCGCCGATCGCCGTGCTCATGATGAACTTGACCATGCGCATGTCCAGCACGACTGAGGTGATGCCGTTCGCGACCAGGGACTCCATCTCCTCGAGGAAGGAGCTGACCACGAAGGAATCGAACTCGCCGCGCAGGCTCAGGACCGCGAGGTCGCCGTTGATCTCCCGATCGATCTTCATCGCGTTCTCCGCCGAGACGCGCTCGCCGCCGCCCGCGAGTCGCGCGGGCCGCGCGCGGCGCTTCTTCGGGCAGGCTGATTCTGCCGGGCGCGCGAGACAGCGTCAAGGAAGGGGCGGCTTGCCGGCGCGCGCGGGCGGCGCTACCATCAGCCGCCCGGTGCGCTTGAGCCGCGCGCAGGAGGGAGCGTCCAGTGGGCTGGTTCGGGCGCGGTCGAGACGACAGAAGGAGCCGAGGAGAGCCGCGCACCCGGGCCTCGGAGCCCGACACGGACCAGACGCGCTTCCTGACCGGCGACGATCGCATCGACTCGCAGAAGGTGCGCATCCTGCTGGACACCGTGGCGGAGCTGATCTCCACGACCGACCACGCCGAGGTGCTCAGGTCGATCGTGGACAAGTCGATCCGCGTGGTCGGGGCGGAGCGGGGCATTCTCTTCCTCTTCGAGGAGGGCGACCCCCTGCGCCTGCGCATCCAGGTGGCGCGGGACGCCGCCGGCAGGGACCTCGAGCAGCCGATCCAGTACTCGACGACCGTGACCAGGAAGGTCGCCACCGAGGGGGAGGCGATGTGCTGGAAGGTCTCTTCCCAGGAGGAGGCCGCGGACCTTTCCCAGTCCATCGTCGACATGAAGCTGCGCGCGGTGATGTGCGTGACCCTGCGCGTCAAGGAGCGCCGGCTGGGCGTGATCTACGTCGATTCGCGCGCCTCGCATCGCGAGTTCTCGCGCGCCGACCTGCGCTTCTTCGACGCCCTGGCCGGGGCCCTCTCCATCGCCGTGGAAAACGCGCGCCTCATCCGCGAGACCGTGGCGAGCGAGCGCGTGAAGGAGCAGGTCAAGGTGGCGCGCGCCATCCAGGAGGGCCTGCTGCCCAAGAACCCGGTGGGGGTGGAGGGCTTCGAGATCGCCGGCTGGTCGCTGGCGGCGGAGGAGGCGCTCGGGGACTACTACGACTTCATCCGCCTCGCCGACGGGCGCTGGGTGGTGGCCATCGGTGACGTCGCCGGACACGGCATCGGCCCGGCGCTGCTCATGTCGAGCGCGCGCTCGCTGCTCCATTCCCTGACGGACGGGCCGTTCGACCTGGCGGAGGTCCTGTGGCGCATGAACAACCGCTTCCAGCAGGACACGGGGGGAGCGCTCTTCATGTCGCTTTTCGTCGGCATCATCGACGCGGCGCGGCGCACCTTCGTCTACGGCAATGCCGGCCACGCCGCGCCGCTCCTGGTCAAGGGCAACGGCTGCGCCTCTCTGGAGCTGCGCGGCACGGGGCTGGCGCTCGGCATCGAGGGGGACATGCCCTACGGCGTGCGCGGGCCGGTCGAACTGGCCGCGGGCGACGTGCTGGTCTTCACCACCGACGGAGTGCTCGAGGCGCGCCGCAAGGACGAGTTCTTCGGGCGCGCCCGTCTCGAGCGGGAAGTGCGCGCGCACGCCGGGCTGGCGGCGCGTGCGCTCATCGAGGCGGTGCACCGCGCGGTCCTGGACTTCACCGGCGGCGTCGCGCCGGACGACGACCTCACGCTGGTCGTCGTGCGCGCGCTCTGAGGCGCGCCCGCGCGGAGCGCAGCATGCACGAGACGGCGATACGCGGCGCCCGGGTGCTCACCCCGGAGGGCGTGGTGCGGGCCGACGTGGCGCTCGACGCGGGCCGCATCTCGCGCGTGCGCGAGCGCGTGGACGAGGCGCTCCTGGAGGTCGACGGCTCGGGCCTGCTGCTCCTGCCCGGGCTGCTGGACGCGCGTGCGCGCCTGCGCGAGCCCGGAGCGGCGGAAAAGGAGGGCCTGCGTCGCGGGACCCTGGCCGCGGCGCACGGCGGAGTCACGACGCTGCTCGACGTGCAGGACGACGCTCCGCTCATGGTCGAGCGCGCGGCGCTCATGCAGAAGCTCGAGCTGGCGCGCGGGCGCGCGCTGGTCAACGTCGGTCTGTTCGGCAACGCCAACCAGCTCTCGGCCGGCCGGCTCGGGCCGCTCGCCGACCTGGTCATGGGCTTCAGCCTCTCGCTCGCGCCCACGCGCTCCGATCCGGGCGTGGACTCGGACGTGGTGCTGCGCAGCCTCTTCCAGGAGGCGGCGCGCCTCGGCAAGGTGCTCGCCGTGCACGCCGAGGACCGCGGCGCGGTGCGCGCCGGGATGAGACGGCACGGGGCGGGCGGCGCGGCCGCGTGGAGCCGGGCGCGGCCGCCTGCGGCGGAGGCGCGCGCCTGCGCGCGCGCCATTCGCCTGGCCGAGATGACCGGCGCGCGCATCCACCTCGCGCCCCTCTCGACGGCGGCGGCCGTGGACCTGGTCGAGGAGGCGAAGGCGCGCGACCTTCCCGTCACGGCCGGGACCTGTCCCCACTACCTGGTCTTCACCGACGCGGACGTGGCGCGCCTGGGTGCGCGGCTCAAGGCGGAGCCGGCGATCAAGGGCGAGGTGGACCGAGAGCGCCTGCGCCAGGGGGTGCGCGAGGGAACGCTGGACGTCATCGCGAGCGACCACTGCCCGCAGGCGCTCGCTGAGAAGCTCCTGCCCTTCGCCGCCTGCCCGGCCGGGATCTCGTCCCTCGACGTCTTTCTGCCCGTCTTGCTGCGCCTCGCGCGCGAGGGAGTGCTCACGCTGGAAACGCTGCTGGAGAGGGCCTGCGCCGCTCCGGCCTGCATCTTTGGCGTGGGGGTCGCCGCGCGCGTCCGGCCCGGGGAGTGCGCGGACCTCGTCCTGGTGGACGAGCGCCGCGAGTGGACGCCGGCCGAGGGCGAGTTCGCCTCGCGCGCGAGGATCTCGCCCTGGACGGGCATGCGCCTGCCGGCGCGCGTCGCGACCACCTGGGTGGGGGGGAAGGTGGTCTGGCCGCGCGCGCCGGGCGCTCCACTCCAGCCGGATCAGTGAGCTTCGAGCCAGTTCCTGCCCACGCCCACGTCCACGACCAGCGGCACGGACAGATCGAGCGCGCCCTGCATGGTCTCGGCCACGAGCGGCTTCAAGACCTCCACCTCGGCCTCGGGAGCCTCCAGCACCAGCTCATCATGCACCTGCAGGATCATGCGGCTCGCCAGGCCGCGCTCGATCAGGCGCTGGTGCAGGCGGATCATCGCCACCTTGATGAGGTCGGCGGCCGTGCCCTGGATGGGCGTGTTGACCGCGACGTTGCGCGCCGCGGCCGCGACGCGGGCGTGCGGGGAGTCCAGCTCGCCGATGTAGCGCCGCCGGCCGAGCAGGGTGGTGACGTAGCCGTCCTGGCGCGCGCGCGCGAGGGTCTCGTCCAGGTAGCGCTTCACGCCGGAGAAGGTCCTGAAGTAGGCGGCGATGAACTCGGTCGCCTCCTTGACGGTCATCTTGGTGGCGGCCGCGAGGCGCTGCGGGCCCATGCCGTAGATGACGCCGAAGTTGATCGTCTTGGCGCGCGCGCGCAGGTCGGGCGGAACCTGCTGCACCGGCATGCCGAAGATGAGGCTGGCGGTGCGGCGGTGCACGTCCTCGCCGGCGCGGAAGGCGCGCAGGAGCTGCGGGTCGGCCGAGAGGTGGGCCATGATGCGCAGCTCCACCTGGGAGTAGTCGGCGGAGAGGAGCACGCGGCCGGGGGCGCCGGGCACGAAGGCGCGGCGGATCCTCTGGCCGTCCTCGCTGCGCACCGGGATGTTCTGCAGGTTGGGATCGGAAGAGGAGAGGCGGCCGGTGGCGGCCACCGCCTGGTTGTAGGAGGTGTGGATGCGGCCGGTCGCGGGATTGACGAGCTCGGGCAGCGCGTCGACGTAGGTGCCCTTGAGCTTGACCAGGCCGCGGTACTCGAGGAGCGCGGCCACCAGGGGATGGCGGCCGTACTCCTCGAGCACGGACGCGTCCGTGGAGTAGCCGGTCTTGGTGCGGCGCGGCTTCCTGGCGCCGACCTGCTGGTGCACCCCGAGCTTGTCGAAGAGGATCGCTCCGAGCTGCTTGGGCGAGTTGATGTTGAACGCCTCTCCGGCGAGCTCGTGGATGCGCGCCGTGAGGGCGGCGACGCGCTGGCCGAGATCCGCCGAGATCTCCGCGAGGAGGGACACGTCCAGGGCCACGCCCGCCTCCTCCATGTCGGCCAGGACGCGCATGAGGGGCATCTCGACCGTGGCGAACAGCGGGGCGACGCCGGCCCGCTCCATCTCGCGGCGCAGCAGCGGGATCAGCCGGCCGGTGACGTCGACGTCCTCGCACGAGTAGTTGCCGACGCGCTCGACGTCGACCTGGTCCATGGTGATCTGCTTGCGCCCGCGGCCGATGAGTTCGCTGGTCGCGACCTTCTTGAAGTTCAGGTACTTGAGCGCGAGGTGGTCGAGGTTGTGCTGCAGATCGCCAGGAGAAACGCAGTAAGAAGCGAGCATGGTGTCGAAGTCGACGCCGCGCACGTCCGCGCCGTGCCGGCGCAGCACCAGGAGGTCGTACTTGGCGTTCTGCGCGCGCTTGCCCACGGCCGCGTCGGCGAGCGGGCCGGCGAGCGCCTCGAGGAAGTGCTCCAGGTCGGGGCGGGCGCCGCCGAAGAGCGGCGGCTCGAGGTTGGCCGGCAGGTAATAGGCCTCCCTCTCGCGGAACGAGACGGAGATGCCGACGAGCCGCGCGCGCAATGGGTCGAGGGACGTGGTCTCGGTGTCGAAGACGAAGCCGTCCGCCGCCTTGAGCTCGGCGCGGAAGCGCTCCCAGGTCTCGAGATCGCGCACGATGCGATACGTGTGCTCGTCGTGGCTCTGATCCACGCTGATGCGGCGCAGGAGCGAGTCCATCTCGAAGGCGCGGAACAGGGGGCCGAGCCTGGCGGGGTCAGGCCCGCGGCAGCGGAACGTCTCGAGGTCGAACGTGACCGGCGCCGCGAGGTCGAGGGTGACCAGCTCCCGCGAGAGAAAGGCGCTGGCGCGCTCCTGCGCCAGCTTCTCGCGCAGCTGGGGCCGCTCCACCTGGTCGAGATGCGCGTAGATCTCGTCCAGCCCGCCGAGGGCGGCGACCAGCTGGGTCGCGGTCTTGGGGCCGACTCCCGCCACGCCGGGCACGTTGTCGCTGGAGTCGCCCATGAGCGCGAGCACGTCCACGACTTGCTCTGGCGGCACGCCGAACTTGGCGCGCGCGGCCTCCTCGCCCTGGATCTCGACGTCCTTGTCCGGGCGCAAGATGTTGTAGAGCTTGATGCCCTGGGAGACGATCTGCAGGAAGTCCTTGTCGCCGGTGACGATGAGGACCTCGTGTCCGGCGCCCGCGGCCTGGACGGCGAGGGTGGCGATGACGTCGTCCGCCTCGTAGCCCGCGACCTCGACGATGGGCGCGCGGAAGCCGGCCACGAGATCGCGCAGCGCCGGGAACAGGTCGATCAGCTCCTGCGGCGTCTTCTCGCGCGTGGCCTTGTACGCCTCGTAGCGCTCGTGGCGGAAGGTCTTCCCCTTGGGATCGAAGGCCACGGCCAGGAAGTCGGGGTGTTCCTGTTCGAGGATGCGGAAGAGGGTGTTGGCGAAGACGAAGAGCGCGGAGACGTTTTGCCCGCGGGACGAGGTCAGCGGCGTGCGGATCAGGGCGTAGTGGCTGCGGTAGGCGAGCGCGGTGCCGTCCAGGAGGAAGACGCGGCCCTTGCGGGACCGGCCGGGGCGGGACGGTTCGGCCGCGGGAAGAGGCTTCTCGGGGAAGGGCAGGCGTGCAGTCACGGCGGGGCTCCGGCGGCGCTGGGGAGGCCGAGAGTATACCCCGCGCGCGCGGCGCCAGGGCGGCGCCGCGGCGCGCCGATCCCGCGGGAAGCACGGGCTCGGCGCGTTGCCCGGCGGGCGCGCGGAAGTAACATGCGGGTTCGGCCGCGCAGTCCGCGCCCAAGGCCCAGTGCGAAGAGCGGAATCCTGGAGACGTGATGCACCCATCGACGAGCATCGGCGGCATGAAGGTGCTGTCCGAGTTGGGCCGGGACGCGTACACGCGGCGCTTCCGGCTGGACTCGCCGCGCGCCGAGTTCCTGGTGATGTTCGAGGAGGCGGCCCTCGCGGGCGCGGTGCACGAGGCGGCAAGGCGGTACGGAGTGCTCGAGATCGAGGGCCTCGCCAGGCTGACCCAGGTGGTGGTCGAGGCCGGCCGGGTCGGGATCGTGGTGGAAGGCGAGGTCGGAGAGAGCGCCTGGCGCCGCGAGCCTCTGGGCGAGGGCGAGGCGCTGCGCGTCCTGCAGGAGGCGAGCACGTCCCTGGCGCGGCTCCTCGCGGCGGGGGAGAGCCACGGGGCGCTCAAGCCGGACGGGATCACCTTGCTCGCCGGCCGGGGGACGATGATCCTTCCTCCGATCCTGCTGCCTGGTTGCCAGCGCGAGCTGATGGGCGGAAGCGGCGGTTCGGAATCCGCGGCGGAGAGGGAGTATCGGGCCTTGCCGGCGCCGGCCAGGGACCTGGCGGCGATGGCCGACCTCGCCTGCCACCTGATCGGCGGCCTGCGGCCGGCGCGGCCCGCGGGAGTAGGCGCGCTGCCCGGGGAGTTGAAGAGGCAGGCCTCGCCGGCCACGGCTCAGGCCGTGCGCCTGCTCTTCGAGGCGGCCGCGAAAGACCCTTCTCCGGCCGAGGCCGCGGCGATCCTCCAGCGCATCGGCTGGGCGCGGAGCGCGGCTTCCCCAGGGGGAGCGGCGGAGAGCGATGCGTCGCGCAGGGTGCGCCGCAGGCCGGGCGCGGAGGCGCGATCCGCGGGTGCTCCGTCGGCCAGCGGCGGGTCGGGCCAGCCCGCGGAGGGGGCCTGGCGCAAAGCGCCTCGCATTCCTGGTCCGGTCGCGGCGCTGGCGCTTCTGATCGTCGGCGGCAGCGTCCTTGTGCTGAATCACGGTGCGGCGGCCAAGTGGATCCGGCCCGTTGCGTCCGACGAGAGCACGCAGCGGCTTGCTGTTCCTCCCGATCCGCTCCGACTCAAGGCCCGCGCAGATGCAAGCCCGGACGAGGCCCCGGCTGAGCCTGTCGCCGCAGAGGAACGCGCGTTACCGGGGGGAAACGAGGCAGTCGACGCTGCTGCGTCAGCCCTCGCGGATGAGATCCTTCGTACCCTGAACGAGAGCGTGCGGAGGATGTCGATTCCTCTGCCGAAGCAGAGTTTCGATCGCGCGCTGATCGACGCGGGAGATCAGGTCAGGGAGGAGGCCAAGACGATCCTGGCCGCAGTGCGAGATCGCACTGTGCCGCACGAGGAGCGGAACGTGCGCCTGGATGAGGCGATCAAGCTGCTGGAAAGCGCGCGCGAGAAGTATGAGAAATTCGCCGAACAAAACCCTGGGCGCGAACGTCTCGTCAGTGGCAGCGTGGAAGATGTAAACGCCTTGATCTTCTTCGCTCACAGACAGAAGACCAGTAGATAGCTGGTACATGGCGGGAAGACGCGAGAAGGAATGGAGATGTTCGGGGGTCGATTCCCGCGAAACGCGGAAAACGCTTTTCGCGGGTAGAGGCTGCCCGAGAAACCTCTCGGTAGTAGGGCTTGCGCGGGCGGCGGCCCGGACGCCGGCAGCGCTCGCAGCTCGGAGCTTTTTCTGGGGGATTCGATGCAGAGCTGCCCCTGCAGTATTTTCGACCTCCGCGAGGAGCAGATCCTCGAGGCCAACGGGAGTCTGTGCATCCGGCTGATCTGCAACGTGTGTGGCTCCATCCTCGATTCCAAGATGATCCCTCCTCAGGAGGCGGCCGCCCGGCTCTCGGTGGGGCAGGACGGCCCGAGACTTGAGGATCTGGCGATCGAGACCGGTTCCTCATGATGCGTTGAACTGGGGCTCGCCGGACCGGTACAGTTGCGGCCGGCATGTCAGGTCAGAAGATCCTGCGGATTGCGGTCGTGGTCCTGCTTGCGGCCGCGTGCATCTTCGTCCTCCGCTTCTACACAGGATCGAAGGAAACGACCGAGGCGCTGCAGTCGGCTCGGGAGCGGATCGACTCCGCCCTGACGCTCGCCGGCGACTACGAGGAGGCGCTGCGGCTGTCCCTCGAGGCTCTGGAGGCGTTCCCCGAGGACTGGCTCCTGCACTTCTATCAGGGCCGGGCATACCACGGCCGCGGGCGCTATCGGGACGCGATCGCGTCCCTGAGCCGCGCCGCCGAGCGGACTGACGATCCGGAGCAGCAAGCGGAGATCGAGTTCTTCATTGCCCGGGCGCGGTCGGGGCGTTTCCTGGATACCCACGATCGCGAGGATTTCAACCTGGCGGCGGGAGTGCTGCGGCGCAGCGCGGAAGACGCGCGCCATCCCGCCGCGGCCCGGTTGCTGCTCGGCATGATGCTTGCGGAACCTACTCCCCAGCAGGACCGGGTCGAGGCGCTGCTGCTTCTCGAAGCGGGCCTGGCCGATGGTGCCGAGGCTGGCGAGCTCGCGGACGTGGAGCGGGCCGGGCGCGTGGTCAGAGAGCTGCGCGCCGCGCCAGGGCGTTGACGCGAGCGGTCCGTTCTTATCCGCGAGGTGAAAGCCATGAAGGTCCTGGTGTCCGCGGCGCTGCTCCTGGCCCTCCTGTCGTGCTCGAGGTCGGAGCAGGAGGTCGTGGTCTACTGCGCGCTCGACCGCAACTTCTCCGAGCCGATCCTGCGGGAGTTCGAGCAGAGGACCGGCGTGCGGGTGAGGGCGGAGTTCGACGTCGAGGCGGCCAAGACCGTGGGTCTGGTGCGCAAGATCGAGGAGGAGGCCAACAACCCGCGCTGCGACGTCTTCTGGAACAACGAGATCATCCACACGATCCGGCTGAAGAAGCAAGGGCTGCTCGCGCCGTACGCGAGCCCGGCCGGAGCGGACCTGCCCGCGGCCTTCCGCGACACGGAAGGGGCGTGGCACGGATTCGCGGCGCGCGCCCGAGTGTTCATCGTCAATAGCGAGCTCCTGCCGGACGCGAGCCAGCGCCCGTCTTCCTACCTGGATCTCGTCGGCGAGAGGTTCCGCGGCCAGGGGGCGATGGCCAAGCCCCTCACCGGGACGACCATGACGCACGCGGCCGCCCTGTTCGCCAAGCTCGGGCCGGACAAGGCGCGGGAGTTCCTGCAGGGCGTGATCCAGAACGAGGTGATGTTGACCTCGGGGAACGCGGCGGTGATGCGCCAGGTGCGGGACGGGAACGTCGCCTTCGGCTTCACCGACACCGACGACTACAACGTTGCGCGCGTGAACGTCTCTCCCCGCTACCCGGTGACCGCCGTCTACCCGGACAGCGGGCCGGACGGGATCGGCACGCTGCTCATCCCGAACACGGTGTGCATGGTCAAGGGCGGCCCGAATCCGCAGGGGGCCAGGGCGCTCGTGGACTTCCTGCTGTCGCGCGAGGTCGAGGAGATGCTGGCGCTGAGCGACTCGGCGCAGATCCCGCTGCGCGCGGGAGTGCCGAAGCCGGAGCACGTGCTCGGGCCCGAGGGCTTCAAGGTGATGGAAGTCGATTTCGAGAAGGTCGCGGACGCCCTGGACCTGTACCGCGAGGAGCTGAACGAGCTGTTCCTGCGCGGTTAGCCCGAGTATCTCACCACCGGTCCGCGCCTGGCCGGCCCTCGTCGCCGACCTCGTCGTTGCTCGTCGTCAGGAACTCCACGGAGTTGACTTCCTCCTCGCGCCTCGATCTCGGCGACGAGGTCTCGGCCAGGACAGTCTGTCCCGCGGCCGTGTGCGGTCCGCCCGTCTCCACCTGTTCCCATTCTCACGCGTTGCGTCGACGCTCGCGCACCGGTGGTGAGATATCCGGGTTAGCGCCGGCGCTCAGGGGCGCAGGGAGACGACGTTCGACAGGGCGGGAGGGGTCTCCGGCGTGATGGCGACCGGGAACACGGCCGCGATGGCGTGCACCTCCTGGCCGGCGTGCGCCGCGAGGAAGCCGAGGCTGAGCCGTACGCGCGCGCGGCCGGCGGAGTCGGTGCGGCCGCGCAGGTCCTGTGACTCGAGGCAGCGGGCGATGAGCGGATGCTCGCCCAGCGGGATGGTCCTGCCGAGGAACTCGATCGGCGGCGCCGAGACAGGCGAGAGGACGATCTGGAAGTCGCGCTCGGGCGCGCCTGAGAGCGCGAAGGTGACCGCCTCCCGGTCCTGGCCGCTGATCGCGAGGCGCGGGGCGGGTTCCTCGGCCGCGGCGGCCGCAGACGCGGGGGGAGAAACGAGCCCCTGGGCGAGCAGGCAGTCCCGGGCGGCGCGCGCGATGAGCTCGTTGCCGGGGGCGCGCGGGTGGTCGTCGGGGAAGAAGAGCGCGGCGTAGCCGCGCGCCGCGATCTCCTCACGGAAGAGCGCGTCCAGCTCGACGAGGGCGACGTCCAGGCGCGCGGCCAGCTCGCGCGTTCGTGCGTTCAGCTCGCGAAACACCTGCTGGTTCTCGCTGGCGTAGGTCAGAAGCACGGGAGCGGCGCCGCTGGCGCGCACCAGGCGCACCATCTCGGTGAGATTGGCGGCCACGCGCTCCTTCAGCGCCTCGCCCTCGACGAGGCCGAAGGCGGCGCCGCCCACGCCGGCCGGCCGCTCGCGGCCGTCCTCGACCACGACGAGCTTGCCGTCGCGCTCGATCACGTCGGGCGGCGCGGGTTCTCGCCCGCGCTGGCCGAGCAGCAGCAGGCGCACCATGCGCAGCAGGCGAGACGAGGCGAAGAGCGCACGCGATCCCGGGCCGTCCTCGGCTTCCGCGGCGCCGTCGAAGTTCCAAGTGTCGTTGAAGCCGACCTCGACGAGGACGGCGCGCGGGGCGGTCTCCTCCAGGTAGCGGGGTAGCTCGCGGAGCAGGACGGAGGAGTTGCGGCCGGGCACGCCGTAGTTGAGCACGCCGGTCTCCCGGCCGCTCGGATCGAGCAGGGCCTGGAGCTGCGCCGGATAGGAGAGGGGCGGAAGAACATGCAGACCGTAGGTGTGCGAGTCGCCGACGCAGAGGATCGTGACGCGGCCGCGCGCGCCGCCGCGCAGGCCGCGGCCCGCGAGCGCGGCGAGGCGCAGCGCCCCCTCGAGGGCGAAGAGCGTCACGAGCGCGGCCAGCAGGGCCAGGCCCAACCTGGCGAGGACGCGGCGCGCGTTGTGCGGCGACCGGGCCAAGGCTGCCTACTTCCCTTCCGCCTCTCCCTTGCCGGGCATGAGGTATCCGTTTTCGAGGAGCTGCTTCAGGACGTCCGGCGGGAGCGGAATGGGCGCTGGCCTGCCGGTGCGTCGCAGGCTGTCCAGGAAGGCGCGCAGTCCGTCGAGCACGCGCGTGCGGTAGCGCAGCATCTGCTCGAGCAGACGTGGGTCCTTTGCGGCGAGGTCGCTCCGTTCCCGCGGGTCGGCCGTATGGTCGAAGAGCAGCTGCTGCGGGTCGGCCTGCAGCTTGCCCGTGAAGTCGATGGGGCGGGATTCGTCGTAGGCGCGCGTGTCGATCTGGACGAGCTTGCGGCGGCCCCTGCCCACGGCCGTGTGCTTGAAGAAGTGGTCGCTGCCCGCGAGCTGGCCGCCGGGGCCCATCTCCTTGGGAATGTAGGTGAGCTCCGCGACGATGGGCAGGTCGCGCAGGGCGCCGTCCTCGTCGCCGTCGAGCAGCGGGCGCAGCGTGACGCCGTAGGCCTCCTCCACGGGCGGCAGGCCGGCGAGGTCGAGGATGGTCGGCAGCACGTCGAAGATGCGCACCGACGCGTCGATCTCGAGGCCGTGGCGCACGCCCGGGCCGGCGATGATCAGCGGTATGGCCAGGGTCTCCTCGTGCAGGTTCCAGCGGTGGCCCTTGTTGCCGTGCTCGAAGAACTCCTCGCCGTGATCCGAGGTGATGATGACGTAGGTGTCGTCCGCGATCCCGAGCTCCTCGAGCTTCTGCCGCAGCCGGCCCACCTGATGGTCGACCCAGCGGATCTCGGCGTCGTAGTTGGCCACCAGGTACTCGAAGTCGCGCGCGTCCATGCCGGGGGCGATCTTCGGGTTCGTCATGAACCCCTTCATGGAGAGGGAGCCGGTGTAGCCGGGCGCGAACAGATCGACGAACTCGCGCGGGGCGTTGAAGTCGTAGTGGCAGTCCCAGTGGTGGATGAAAAGGAAGAACGGCTGCGCGCTGTTGCGCTCCAGGAAGCGGTCCACGTGCGCCTGGATCGTGTCGGCGGTGCGGATGCGGTGCGATTCGGCTTCCTTCTGCATGGTGAGGAGCGCCAGCTCCTCGGCGCTCATGCCCTCGCGCGCGGCGTCGTAGACCGTGGGCTGGCCGCAGTTTTCGTAGAGGTCGAAGCCACGGCCGAAGCCGAAGGCCGCGTGCAGATAGGGCCCGCCGAAGAAGCCGCCGGTGACGTAGCCGGCCTGGTGGAAGCGTTCCGCCAGCAGGACGCGCTCTGGGTCGAGCCCCACCCGGTCCCAGACCACCTCGTGCAGCTCGTCGGGGAGCCCGGTCATGAGCGACATGTGCGCTGCCAGGGTCCACGAGGTCGAGGAATGAGCGTAGGTGAAGCGCGCGCCCTCGGCCGCGCAGCGGTCGATGGCGGGGGAGGTGGGCCTGTCGTAGCCGTAGCAGCCGAGGTGGTCGGGGCGCAGCGTGTCGATCGAGATGAGGATGACGTTTGGCCGCGCGGGCGCGCGCAGGAAGCCGAAGTAGAGCGCGGCGGCGAGCGCGGCGAGGGCGACGCAGACCAGCGCCTCGACCAGCAAGCCGCGGCGCCGCGCGGCGCCTTCCTCGGCCCGGCGGTCCATCCGCGCCTAGCTCTTCTTCACCCAGCCGTGGAAATGGATCTGCTTCTCCGGCGTGTCGACGTGCTCTGCCTTCACCTTGAGGATGCCGCGGAAGAAGCGCGCGTCCAGGCTGGGGTCGGTGGTCAAGGTGATCTTGTAGCGCATGCCGCGCTCCAGCTCCTCGAGCGCGACCTTGATCTGCTCCTGGTACTTGGACTCGATCTCGACGCTCTCCACGACGTAGGGCTCCTCGGCGCTGGCGTTCGTGATCTCGACGCTGCGCGTGCGGCTCTCGCCGAAGGGGATCACCTCGAAGTCGATCCTCTCGTTGTTGATCTGGTTGCCGGTCGAGAACACGACCTGCGACTTGACGTTGGCGTAGAGCTGGACCTGGACCTGCTGCAGGCGCGCGTTGTTCGTCTTGGCGACGAGCGCCGGCGCGATGTAGCCCACGGGCGCGTTGGGCAGCAGGGTCACGTCCAGGGCGATGGCCGGGCTGCCGTCCGGGGCCGGGCTCTTCTCGTACGCGACCTCGAAGAAGTCGGGCTTCTCGACCCAGCCGGTGATTTCCAGGTCGGTGAGCTGCTTGAGCTTGATCCACGCCCGCGCGGTCTTGGTCTGGCCGCGCAGGACCTCGCCGAACTGCAGCGGATTGGGCTCGACCTGGACGCCGGCCGCGATGGTCATGCTCAGGGTGAGGCGCAGGGCCGGCTGCCGGTTGTCCGAGGAGATGACGATGATCTGCTTCTGCAGCTTGCCTACGCGCTGCCCGAAGGAGTTGAGCTCGACCTTGACCTTGGCCTCCTCCCCGGGCTTGAGCGTCATCATGTCCGTGTTGGGCGGGTGCTTGCGCGGGTCGATCGCGCGGCCGTCCGGAGCGGTCACCTCGGCGATGAAGCAGCCGCAGGTGGGGTTGACCGCGCGGATGGTGTGGTCGATGGCGCCGCGGTTGCCGACCGTGAAGGTGTGCTCGCGCTTCTCGCCCTGGAGAACCTCGCCGAAGTCGAACTCGGGTTCGGGCGAGAAGACGGCCGCGTCCTTGTCCGGCGGGCTCGTGACGGCGTCCAGCTGGCCGGGCAGGCCCGGGGCGGGCGCGCCGTTGCCTTGCGGCGCCGCCGCCGGGACCGGGGCCCGCGCCGCGCCTTCCGCGACCGGCGCGACCACGGTCTGGGCCGCGCTGCGGCTCCCGGCCGCGCCGGCAGGCGCCGCGTCCGCCTGCGGCGCGTCCTCGTTCGCCGCTGAAGGCGCCTGCTGGCCGCCGCCGGAGCCGTCCTCATGGCCGCACGCGGCCAGGCCGAGCAGCACGGCGCACAGCAACACTGGAAGCATCTCGGGTCGAGATGGCATGTCGTTTCCTCTCGCCAGGCGGATTCGGGATCCGCCCAACATCATCGCCTGCCCTCCAGCCAGCCCTGGAAGGGAATCTCCTTCACGGGCTGGTCGGGATGGTCGCTCAGGATCCGGAGGCTCCCGCGCAGGTACCGTACGCCCGCGCTCGGCAGCGCGCTGACGTCGATGCGGTAGTGTACACCCGCTTCCAGGGTGACCACCTCGGGGGTGATGAGCGAAGCGTCCTTGGAGTCGACCTCCACCCCCGTGACCGTGTAGGGCCGCTCCGGCTGCTCGTTGCGAATCTCCACGCGGCGCAAGCAGACCTCTCCCGGCCGCATCGGCGCGAACTCGATGAGCTCGCGGTTGTCTGGATTGCCGGTGTCGAAGCGGATGCGGCTGCGCACGCGCGCCGTGACCTTGAGCGGCAAGGAGGTGAAGGTCGGGTGGTCGAGCTGCGCGAGGAACCTGGGCTGCAGATAGCCGACCGGGGCGCAGTCCTTGAAGCGGATCGTGACCAGGAAGGAACGCTTCCCGGCGTCGTCCAGGCGCTCCTCGCAGGACGCCTCGAGGTAGGCGGGCACCTCCGTGAAACCCACGATGCGCGTGCCTTCCAGCTCCTTGGCCGCGGGGCGCACCAGAATCGTGCTCTCCGGCGTCTCCCCGCGGGCGACCTCGCTGAAGACCGCGGATTCGGGTTCGAGGGTGAATGCGTGCGCGATGTCGGCGGACAGACGCAGGTGCAGCGTGGGACGCGCCGGATCGTCGCTGCGCACCTGCGCGCTCTTCTCCAAGCGGCCCGCGCGCTGGTCCTGGGTGAGCAGCTCGACGACGATCTCGCACTCCTCGCCGGGCGCGAGGGTGAGGAGATCGCTGTCGTGCGCGCTGCCTGGGAGTGGGACGATGCTCTCGCCGCTCGCCGTCAGGACCTTCGCGAGCGCGCATCCGCAGTCGGTCCGCACCTGGTGGATCGTCACCGGCGCCGCGCCGGCATTGGCCAGCCTGAAGCCGTGCGTCCTGGTCTCTCCTTGGAGCAGAGGACCGAAGTCGAAACCCTCCTCCGTGGCGAGGAGAGAGGGACGGGGGCCGCTCGGCGCACCGGGGGCCGCGGGCGCTGACTTTTCTTGCCGTGGCGGCGCGGCGTTTTCCTCTCCGCACGCGTACAGGAGCAAGAACATGCAAGCCAGCGCCAGGGCACCTCCGAGGTGACACCACCCGGGCGCGAGCAGGAGAGCCGATCGAGGCATCTTCAGAGTCTATCCTGAGATGGGAGCACGTGGTTCAAGTCCGGCGACAGCAGACGTCGATAGCAGCTTGCCGCAGACCAGGAGACCAGAGTATCCTGCACGCGTCCCCGAATCAGTCGAGTTCCCGAACCTCGAATACCCAGGAGCCTCGTGATGAGACTCAATCGTGAGCAGGGCGGCATCTCGGTGCCGCTGGTCGCCGTGGTGGTCGCGGCCGTGGCCGTGGGCGCCGTGCTGGTCTTCATCGCCGGAGGGAGCGGGGGATCAGGAGTGCAAGTTGATGACAACGTCGGCTTCAAGAAGCAGCCGCAGGTTCCTCTGGAGGGGCCGAAGCTGGAGGAAAGGAGCCGAATCGAGCCCAAGTCCGAGGAGGCCACGGAGATCTTGAAGGGGATGTACGTGAAGCACCACGACCGGGCCGGCAACGTGGTCTACCAGCTCGTGGAGCCCGTTCAGGGGGTGGACGCCCAGGGACGCACCCTGCACTTCACCGCGAACCTGACGGTGATGTCTCCGGGCTTGCCGGATCCCAAGCAGCCCACGAAGCAGCACCGCAAGAGCAACAAGACCAAGTCGCCGCCGAAGATGCAGCTGCGCAACATGCGCGCGTCCCCGGCAGCGGAGCAGGGCGAGGGCGACAAGGACAAGTAGGCGGGGCCGCGCGCCGCATCAGCAGGGCGACTGGCGCCGCCTCACTCGCGTTGCTGCTCCAGCAGGCGGCGCGCCTTCTCGTTCGCCGGATCTCGCGCGAGCACTTCCTTGGCCTGGCGGCGTGCCTCACCCTCCAAGCCGGGGATCTGGAACATCATCTCGGCGAGATGCACGCGCGCGTCGTGATAGTCGGGGTCGATCTCGAGCGCGCGCAGATAATCGTCCATGGCCCGGCCCTGCAGGAGTGCGCGCCGCGTCTCGCCCAGGGCGTCGAGCCAGCGCGGCGCCTCGCCGTACTCCGCGATCAGCCGCTCGAAGACTGCGGCCGCCTCGACGAGGTCGAACCGCCGGGAAAGAGCCAGACCGAGGTCATAGAGCGCGTCCGCGCCGTGCCGGACCAGCTGCCGCAGGTCCGGGCGCTCTGCGAACGCCGCGTCCACAGGGGCCAGGGCCGCCACGGCGCCATCCCAGTCCTGCAGCAGGACGCAGGCGTGGCCGAGGGCATAAGCGGCTTCCAGGCCGCGCGGCGGGTCGCCCCGCGCGATCTCGACGGCGCGCGCGAAGAGGGCGCGGGCGCGCTCCAGGTCCTGGCGCGAGGGCTCTCCCCGCGGGCTCTGCTCCGCGCGCCGCATCAGGACTCCGCCGAGGCCGAGGTGGCCGGCGTAGGAGCCGGGATGAGCCTTGAGCTCCGCCTCATAGAGGCGTTCCTGGGTGCTCCAGTCGTGTGCGCGCAGGGCTGCGCTCGCGGCGAGCACGGGCAAGAGCGCGAGGACGCACCAGGCGGTTCGGCGCCCGGCGCCGCCGGGAGCGGCGGCCGCCGCAGCCGCGGCGAGAGCGAGGCCGAGGAGCGGCGCGTAGGCGAAGCGCTCGGCAAGCACGGTGCGCAGCGGCAGGAAGACGTTCGCGGCGGGAAGCACGGCCACGAAGAACCAGACGATCCCCAGGGCCAGACCCGGGCAACGCCGCCACGCCAGGCACACGCCGGCGAGCGTCGCCAAGAGCCCCGCGCTCGCGAGCGCCACCTCGGCAGCGCAGAGGGGCTGGAAGAGGTTCGTCTCCCAGAGAAAGCTCTGGCCAAGCGGAGCAAGGGCGAGGCGCCATGCGCGGGCGAGGCCGATCAGACCGTAGGGCAGGTGCGCCGAGAAGCTCCCTTCGTAGAAGCCGACCTGTCCCGTGATCCCGCGCTCCATGACCGTGAAGTAGGCCGCGAGGTAGAGGGCGCAGCCGGCGGCGAGGGCGGAGAAGGAGCGGCCGGCGCCCTTCAGCCAGCGCCCGCTGCGAACTCGGTGCTCGAGCAAGTAGAGCAGCGGAAGCGCGACGGCGGTCTCCTTGGCGAAGCCCGCGGCGGCGCCGGCAAGAACGGCCCCTCCGAGCGATCCGCCGCGGGCCTCGCCGCGGCGGGCCAGGAGCAGGGAGAGCAGCAGCAGCGCCGTTGCCTGCAGATCGGCCCGGCTCGACACCCAGCAGACCGCTTCCGTCGCCAGCGGATGGACGGCGAAGAGCAGGGCGCCGAGCAACGCGGCCCGCCGGGCGGCGCGGCCGAAAGTCCCAAGAAGCAGGCGATACGCCAGGAGCGCCACCAGACCGTGCAGCGCCACGCTGTGCAGGTGGTAGCCGAGCGTGGCGGCGCCGAAGATCTTCCGGTCGATGGCGAACGAGAGCGTGCGCAGCGGCCGGTAGATGTCGCCGTCGCCGCGGTCCGAGTTGGTCAGGGGCTCGGTGAAGAAGACCCAGGGGGTGCGCAGCCGATCGAGGTTCTCGCCGTTCTGGACGATGAAGCGGTAGTCGTCGGAGGCGAACTCGCCGCGGAGCGCGGGCGCGTAGATCAGGAAGGGCAGGCCGAGGAGCAAGGCGGCCGCCAGCAGGTCGCGCGCTTTCCAGAGGCTGGTTCTCACGAGCGGCACGCTCTACATCCGGCCGAGGGCGATGTCGAGCTCGCGGTGGCAGTTCCACCAGCAGCGCGTGCACAGACCCGGGGGCACGGCGCTCGCCGCCTGGCCGGAGCGGAACAGCGCGGCGAGGGTCGCGGGGGCGGCGGGCACGCCGGGGCCGCCCGCGCTCGCCGCCGGGGTGCAGGGAAAGACAGAGCCGCGCGGATCGACGTAGAGCGCGGCCTTCCGCGCGGAGCAGCCCGCGGGCGTGGCCGCGCCCTCGAGGAAGGGGAGGATGCCGCGCAAGTACCTGCTCGAGTTCTCCAGGCGCGCGTGCCGCAGCGGGGCGGGCAGGGCGGCGGCGTTCCCGGGGAGCGGCGCGCCGCGCGCGGCGCCGGGCGAGAAGTCGTGCACCGGGATCAGGGAAAGGGCGTCGGCCCCGGCTTCGCGCGCGAGGCGCGAGAGGGCCGGAACGGCGCCGAGGCTTGCCGCGGAGACGGCCATCATGACCTGGAGCCTGGGGCCGCCGCCCGCTCGCCCGCGCGCGCGGGCGAGCAGCTCCAC
>JACQZJ010000054.1:0-10649 GCA_016213895.1 Planctomycetota bacterium
CGCGAGGCCGATCGCCGCGTTGAGCTCGTCCACCGTCCCGTAGGCTTCGATCCGCACGTCGTCCTTGGCGACGCGGCGGCCGCCGAACAGGCCGGTGTTGCCGTCATCTCCAGTCCTGGTCGCGATGCTCATGCTGAAGCTCCCGGGGGTGGTTGCGCCTGAACGCGATGGAGAGATTGTAACACGCGCCGGCCGGCGCTCACTGCGCCGAGGGGCAGATGTTGGAGAGCGCGCACTCCGCGCAGCGCGGCTTCCTCGCCTGGCAGACGCGGCGGCCGTGCTGGATCAGGGCGTGGCCGAAGAAGATCCAGTCCGAGTGCGGAACCACGTCCATGAGGTCGCGCTCCACCTGCTCGGGTGTCTTCGCCGCGCTCAGGCCCAGGCGCCGGGCCAGGCGGAAGACATGGGTGTCGACCGTGATGCCCGCGGCCACGCCGAAGGCCGTGCCGAGCACGACGTTCGCGGTCTTGCGCGCCACGCCGGGGAGGGCGAGCAGCTCCTCCATGGTGCGCGGCACCTCGCCGCCGTGCCGCTCGACCAGCGCTTTCCCCAGCCCGCGCAGGGACTTCGCCTTGTTGTTGAAGAAGCCGGTCGTGCGGATGTCCTGCTCCAGCGCGCCGGGAGGCGACGCAGCGTAGTCCTCGGGCCGCGGGTACTTGCGGAAGAGGCCGGGCGTGACCTGGTTGACCCGCTCATCCGTGCACTGCGCCGACAGGATCGTGGCCACGAGCAGCTCGAGGGGCGTCGCGTGAACCAAGGAGCAGGCGGCGTCCGGGTAGTCGCGGTGCAGCCGTGCGAGCAGGGCGAGGGCGCGCCGGGCGCTTTCTGTGGTTTCCTTCTTGTTCCTCGGCATCGGAGCGTGCTCGATCTGCCTGGGCGGCGCGGCCGCACGGGCAAGCTCCCGCCGGCATCCTATCGAGTGCACGGGCCGCGGGACTGGTAGGATGGCGCGGGTCTCTTGCGTTTGGAGCAGAATCATGACGAAGGTCGCGGTCGTCCTTTCCGGCTGCGGCGTCAACGACGGCGCCGAGATCCACGAATCGGTCCTCATGCTGCTCGCGCTCGACCGCCTGGGGGCCGAGGCGGTGTGCGCCGCGCCGAACGTCGACCAGATGGACGTCATCGATCACAGCACCGGCAAGCGCACGGCCGAGAAGCGCAACGTGCTGAAGGAGGCGGCGCGCATCGCGCGCGGCGCCATCACGGACGTGGCGAAGCTCAAGGCAGCGGACGTGGACGCGGTCGTGCTGCCAGGGGGCTTCGGCGCCGCCAAGAACCTCTGCGACTTCGCCCGCGGCGAGGAGGACTGGCGGGTCAATGCGGACGTGGGCCGCTTCCTCAAGGAGATGCATGCGGCGAAGAAGCCGATCGGCGCGGCCTGCATTGCCCCGGCCGTGCTCGCGCGCCTCTTCGGCAACGAGGGCGTGAGGCTCACCATCGGCAGCGACGCCGGCACGGCGGCGCGCCTGGAGGCCGCGGGCGCGCGGCATGAGAAGTGCGCCATGGACGAAATCGTCGTCGATCAGGACAGAAAGATCGTCACGACCCCGGCCTACATGCTGGCGAACCGCATCTCCCAGGTCGCGGCCGGCATCGACAAGCTCTGCGCCGCCGTGCTGCGCATGGCGCACTGAAGGCAGGCGGCGGCCGGGAGCAGCTCCTCCTTGTCCGGGCCCCGGCCCCTGCGGTAGAGTGCCAGGAGCGCGGGGCGTGGCACCCGCCCGGCGCGGCCTCGAGGAATCATGCGCAGACCCCTCCTGCTGCTCGGCGCAGCATCCCTGGTGCTCGTCTTCCTGATCTTCCTCTTCTCCGGCGGCGAACCCGGCCAGGTCCAGGTGGATGGGGACGCCGCGGGCGCTCCAGAAGCCGGCGCGGTCTCCGCCCCGGACATCGAGGCGCCGCCCGCCGAATCCGCGCGCGAGGCGGCGGCCGTGGCGGAGGTCGCCGCGGCGCTCGCGCCCGCGCCCGAGTCCTACAGGAAGGCCCTCTCTGGCCTGATCGGCCGGCTCGTGGAGCCGGACCGCACTCCCGTTCCGGACATGCGGGTCGAGCTGCTCTCGGCCACGCTCACCGACTTCATCCCGGAGCTGGAGTCGCTGTTCGCGGACGAGGCGCCGACCTTCAACGAGGTGAAGGGCGAGACGCGGACGGACGCCGAGGGGCGCTTCCACTTCGAGGAGATCGAGCCGCGGAGCGTGCTCTTCCTCGGCATCGACCTGGGCGGCGCGCGCGCCCTGGTGCGCTTCGTCGACAACGCGCCCAACCCGGGCCAGCTCGTCGACCTCGGCGACGTGGTGCTCGAGCCGTACGTGGTCTTCCTGGGACGCGTGGTCGACGAGGAGCGCCGGCCCGTGCCGGGCGCGCGCGTGCGCGCCACCAACCTCCCGTCGATCATCTTCTCCTTCGGCGTGCAGGACCTGCGCCACGACTTCACGGTCGCGTTCCAGGAGGACTTGGGCGAAGACTGGCGCGTCGCGCCCATTCCGCGCTGGATCACGCGCCTGGTCGAGCGCTTCCCGGTGCCGCAGACGCGAACCGCCGAGGACGGCACCTTCCGGCTCGAGGGCGTGCCGCTCGGCCTGGTGACGGTCCTGGCCGACAAGGAGGGCCTGGTCTCCCTGGTTCACGGCCCGGTGCCGAGCGGCGAGGGAGGCGAGCGCCAGCTCGGCGACCTGGAGCTTCGCTTCGGCGAGGTCCTCAGCGGCCGCGTCGTGGACTTGGTGGACGAGCCCGTGGCCGGCGCCGCCATCATCGCCGGCGCGCAGCTCGAGCTGGCGCCGGCCGCGGTCATGGCGCCCGTGGCCGTGACGGACGCGGAGGGCCGCTTCCAGGCCAAGGGATTCAAGGACGTGGAGCACGTCGTAGCCGCGCGGCCCGAGGACGGCGTGGAATGGACCATCGTCACCGGCGCCGTGCCGGGCTATGACGAGGTGTTGATCCGGATCGGCGCCACCTTCCCGCTCACGGTCATCGCGCGCGACGAGAGCGGCGAGATCGTGCCAAGGCCTTCCTTGGTGGTGCGTCCCATCGGTCGCCTGCCGCTCCACCCGCTGCTGGTGGCGCCCATCCCCCTGGCGCGCCGGCTCTCTTTCCGCGAGGACGGCGCGGCCGTGGTGCGAGACCTCGACCCGGGGAGCTACTCGGTCCTGGCCAAGGCGGAGGGCTTCGCCGTGGGCGCGGCCTCGGCCGATCTCGGCCTGGGACCCGCGACCGTGGACATCCCGCTGGTCCGGGAGCTAGCGGGCCGGGTCCTGGTCGTGGAGGCGGGGACGAGGGAGCCGGTGCACCACGCCCTGGTCGGCGTGTTCGAGCAGGAGGCGCAGCGCGAGCTGCGCATGGTGCCGCTTCTGACGCGCCGCTCGGGCGCGGACGGCTTCGTGCTCCTTCCTGGCCTGAAGCGCGGCACGTACAAGGTCGCCGCCTTCCATCCAGCGTACGCGTCTGGGGAATCCGTGATGGACGTGCCGGGCGCGGCGCCGGGCCAGGCGGCCGTGATCGAGCTGCGCCAGGGCGGCACGCTCCAGGGCAGGGTCAAGGCCGGCGCGCAGCCCCCGGAGGCGGCGCGCTTCATCGCGGTCGGCCGCAAGGCGGGGGAGGACTTCCCGCGCTTCACCGTGACCGGCGAGGAGGGCGCGTTCGAGATCACGCACCTGGCGGAGGGGGAGTACACGGTCACGGTGATGCGCCGCTTCGCCGATCGCTCGCTCGGCGACATGTTTTCCGGCGGCTTCGAGCAGTACGTGCCCGAGCGTTTCGTGGACGCCACCATCAGCGAAGGCCAGGTGACGTTCCTGGAGATCGACATCCTGGGAACTGCCGGCGAGGGGCCCACGGCCAAGCTGCGCGGCAGCGTCATCGTGAACAGCGCTCCGGCTGCCGGAATGGTGGTTCAGGCCCAGCCGCGCGGCAGCTGGGTGGAGCAGAAGAGCGTGCAGACCGACGGCAACGGCGCCTTCGACTTCGGCGAGGTGCCGGCGGGCAAGCTCAACGTGTCCGTGCGGCAGCGGGGCAGGGCCGGCCGGTTCATGGTCGGGCGCCTGGCCGAGCAGGCCGTGGACCTCGTGGAGAACGAGGTGCGCGAGCTGCGCTTCGACATCCGCACCGGAGGCGTCGAGGGCCGCGTCGTTTTGGACCGGGACGGCTCGCCGGTGGTGGCCGCCGAGGTCAGCCTGCGCGCGGAGGACGCCGGCGGCGACTTCTCCGGCACGCGCCTGCAGACCGTGTCCGATGCCGCCGGGCGCTTCTCCTTCGAGCTGGTGCCGGCCGGCACGTACCGGCTGCGCGCCGACCGCAAGGACCTGGCTGACGCGCACGTGGGCGGCATCGAGGTGCCCTTCGGGGGCCAGCCTCCGCCCGTGGAGGTGCGCATGACCGCGGGCGTGTTCGTGCGCGGCACGGTCGAGCTGCCTTCCGGCGCGGAGCAGCCCAGGTTCATGTACGTGAACTTCCGCGGCGTGGAGAATCGCGACGCGCGCGGCGGCGATCGGGTGAACCTCGAGACCATGGAGTTCGCGATCGAGGGCCTCGCGTCCGGCCGCTACGAGGTCACGGCCTACGGCGGGCAGGTGGAGTACGACGCGGGCGTGGTGGACGTGCCGCGGGACGGCGTGGAGCGCCTCGCGCTGAAGCTCGTGGCCAAGGCCTCGCCGACGCCGCTGCCCTTCCGCCGCTGAGGCCGGAGCGGATTCGCCGCGCCGCGCGCGGCACCGGCGCGGCGCGCGCCGCATTCCCTGCGGCAGAGGAACAGGCAGACCCAGCCGCGAGATGTTCCGGCGCGTGCGCCGGCCGAGTACGATGCATGGGTGATCCAGGAGAGCGCATGAGCCGGCGGCGCGCCATCACCTTCGGCATCCTCTTGTCGCTGGCCGCGGCCGGCCTGGCGGCGGGACGGACGCTTGCCCGTGAAGCGGCCGCGCCGCGCGCTCCTCCTCCGTGCGCGTGCCGGCTGCTGCCCAACGGGTCCGCGGGCGCCGAGCCGGCGCTGGAGTTCATGGTGCGGGCCACGCCCGAGTGCCTGGCGCGGCCGGGCTACGAGGCCTGCCTGGCGCGCATCGACGCGGCCGACCGGCTGACCACGGTGTCGCTCGGCGTCGAGGATCCTGCCTTCGGCTTCTCCACCTCGGCGATCGCGCTGATCCGCGGCCCGCGCGCAGAGGGCATGAGGTCGGCGGTCAGCGAGTGGCTCGGCGCGGGCCACTCCGGGTCCACGAGCCCGGGCACGCCCTCCGCTCCTCCGAGCTCCTCGACGCCAGCGCCCACGCAGCCCAAGCCGGTCATCCCGAGCTCGTGGAAGATCACCATCCTCACCGGCTACTCCTGCTGGTGGGGGACCTGCAAGTACACCTGCTCGAACGTGGTCACCTGCTCGACCACGATCACCTGCTACGCGCCGACCTGCGAGAACCACTTCACATGCAAGCCCGGTCCCACTCCGCAGGGCTGCGACAAGCCCGCGCCCGAGGAATCGCAGGACGCCGCGCCTCCGGGCTCCGCGGCGCGGGGGCTCCGGCCGCTTCTGCGTTGAGGCGCCGCCCGGGTCCGATCCTGGCGGAGAGATGATCGCGACCGACGAGAGCGCGGGGGGCCGGCCTGAGAGCGAGCGCCTGGGGGCGCTGCCGGCGGCGCTGCTCCTGTTCGGGATCGCGGCCGCGGCCGGCTGCTGCGGCGACTTCCGCGCCAGCCTGGACCGCCTGCTCTTCTTCGCCGCGGCGGCGCCGGCGTACGCGCTCATCCTGCGGCGCGCCTGGCCGCGCCTCGGCGCCGGCTGGCGCCTGGGCCTGCCGGCAGCGGCGCTCGGGCTCGCGCCGCTCGCGGCCGCGTCCGACCTGTGCGCGTGGCTCGCTCTCGCGACCGTCCTCTACTTCGCCGCCCTGGCGCTCTCTCGGCGCGCTCCGCTGCTCGCCGGAGACATCCTCCCCTGGGTGGCGGCCCTTGGCGCGAGCGCGCTCTGCGCGCGCCTGTTCCGGAGCGAGCCGCTGGCCTTCTCCGCCGCGGACGCACTGTTCCGCGAGGCCTCGCTCCTGGTGAACCGCCTGGCCTTCGGCGTGCCCTTCTCGATCGGCTCGAGCTTCTTCGCCTGCGAGTGGCTCCTCTGCTACTGGCTCTTCGTGGCCGTGCGCTGGGCGCGCACGCCGCGCCGGGCGCCGGCCGTGGCGGCGCTTGCGCTGGGCGTGCTCGCGCCCTTCCTGCTCGTTCCGGCGCTGCACCTCCTCGGCGCCAGGTGGAACCTCGCCTCTCTGCCGGACAGCGGCTTCTTCGAGCCGCTCTTCGAGAGGGGCGCCTCGCGCCGGCTCTTCCTGTCGCTCGCCGAGCACATGAGCCCGCGCAGCCTGAACCTATTCTTCGTGCTGTCCATGATCGGCCTGGAGGTGCTCCTCGTGGGCCCGTGGCTCAGGCGGGCGGCGCTCGCACCCGCGACGCGCCCCGGGCCGCGCGCCAGCGCCGCCGCCCTGGTCCTGGTCGCGTGCTGCGGCTTCGCCCTGGCGCCGCTCTGCGAGCGGCAAGGGGCAGAAGCCGTCCCAGGAAGCGCGCCGCGCGCGCTCTTCCTCGACCCGAGCGGCGTGCTGCTCGCCCCTCCCACGGACGAGCGCTTCGGCTTCGTGCTCTCCGGCATGTTCAGCAAGCTCCCCAGCTACCTCGAGCTGCTCGGCTTCGCCACGGGCCGCTGGAGCGGCGCTCCTCTCGAGCTCGAGGACTGCTCCGTCCTGGTGCTGATCAACCTGCCTGAGGAGCTGCCGCCCGAAGAGACGCGGGCGATCCACGACTACTTGCGGCGCGGCGGTTCCCTGCTCTGCCTCGGCGACCACGTCGCGGGCGAGCAGATGGCCGGGCCATTCAACCGTCTTCTCGAGCCGACCGGCATCCGCTTCCGCCGCGACTCCGCCCGGGCGTTCGGCGGCTGGACGCCGGACCTCCTCGAGCTGCATCCCTACGTGTACGCCGATCCGCGGCCGCGCGGCGACGTGGCCGACACCGCGGCCATCGGCACCGGGGCGTCGCTCGCGCTCTCGGGCGGCGCGCGGCCGGTCTTCGCCGGCAGGATCGGCTTCTCCGACGCGCCTGACCCGAGGAACGAGGCCGGCGGCGAGCTGGGCGACCTGCGTTACGCCTACGGCGAGGACATCGGCGACCTGGTCCTGGCCGCGGAAGACCGCCTCGGCCGCGGTCGCGTGCTGGTGTTCGGTGACACCTCGTCCTTCCAGAACGCCACGCTCTGCCTGTCGCATGGGCTCGTGGCGCGCGTGTTCTCCTGGCTCGCCCGGCCCGCGCGGGAGGCTCCTCGGGGCGCGCGCCTCCTCTTGCCCTGCTCTGCGCTCCTGCTCCTGCTGCTCTTCCGCAGGGCCGCGCCCCTGCCGGCGCTCCTCGTCGCGCTGCTCGCCTGCTGCCACGAGCGTCTCGACGAGAACGCGCGCGCGCGCTTCCGGCCTGGAGTCGAGTTCGTGGCGGGCAGCGCGGCCCGGGTGGCGTTCCTCAACAACCGCCACCATTCCGCCTACGCGCCGTGGGGAGGAACGGGCGAGGGGATGGGCGGGCTGGACCAGAACCTCCTGCGGCGCGGCATCGTGGCCCTCTGCCTCAGCGATGACCTCGAGCCGCTCGCGCGCGGGCGCTGGCTGTTCATCCTGGCGCCGAACCGGGCGATCAGCGAGGAGGAGGCGGCTGCGTTCGAGTCCTTCATGCAGGGCGGCGGCCACGTGATCGTGAGCGCGGACCTGGACCAGGCGCCGGCCCTCGAGGCCCTTTTCATGCCCCGCAAGATCTCGCTCCGCGCCGAGCCGCTCGGCAGGTTCCAGGCCGAGTCCGCGCTCGCCCCGGGCCTGTCGCTCGAGTTCGTGAGCGGCTGGCCCGTGGACGCCGTGGTGCGGCCCGAGGCGCTGGCCAGCGCCTGGGGGCGCGACCTGATCGCGCGCTTCCCGGAGGGCGAGGGCAGCCTGATCGTGATCGGCGACGGCCGCTTCCTGCGCGAGGACAACCTCGAGTCGCAGACCGAGTATCACCCCCTGAACGTGGCCTTCTTGCGCGCGCTCTTCGAGCGGCTGCAAGGCGAGGCCGCGCCCGCGGAGGCGAAATGAGGGAGCGCGCCCTCCTGCTCGGCACGCTGTTCTCGGCGGGCTTCTGGCTGCTCGCCAGCGGAATCCAGGGAGAGGCCCCGGCGGCCGCCTGGGCCGCCTGTCTGGCGCTCGCGTTCCTCGGAACCCTGGCCGGAAGCGGCGAGCCGCCGCGGCCCGCGCTCTCCCTGACGGCCCGCGGCACGGCGCTGCTCGCCGGCCTCCTCAACGTCCTCTGCTTCGCCTTCCCCTGGAACGTGGGAGGCTTCTTCCTCGGCGCGGCCGCGCTCCTTGGCGAGGCCGGAAAGCGGCGCGGCCTCCTGGCGCGGGCCTGCCTGGGCTTCGGCCTGTTGCTCGTCCTGCAGGCCGCGCTCTGGCTGCTCATCGAGCCGGTCTTCTGCAAGCTCCATCGCCTGCCGGGGGCCTCGCCCTGGCTCGCGTTCCTCTTGCGCTTCCTCGGCGAGGACGCGGCTGCTCTCGGCCCGCGCGTCTCGCTCGCCACCAGCTCCGGACATCTCCTGGCGCGACCCACGTTCGAGGGCCTGCAGGCTCCCTTCTTCCTGCTCTTCCTGCTCAGCGCGTTCTACTGGCGTGCGCTGCACGGCAGGCTCGGCGCTGGCGCGGCGCTCGTCCTCTGCGCCATCACCGCTGCCTTTGCGGCCCTGCGCTACGTCTTCAACATCCTCGCCGCGCTCGACACCGAGCGCGCCTCCACCATCCACTCGCCCTTGGTGCTCTTGCTGTCGTCGCTGCCGCTCGCCCTCTTCCTGCCCGCGGGCGGCCCGGCCGCCGCAGCTTCGCCCGCGCGCCGGAGGGCACTGGGGGTGGTGCTGCCGGCCGCGGCCGTCGCCTGCTTCCTGGTCATGTTCACCGGGCTGGCCCAGCCCGGCCGCGAGAAACCCGGGCGCGTGCTGATCGACGAGCACAACTCGCGCTGGGAGATGACGACCCGCCCCTTCGACACGCGCTGGTACGGCATGCACGCCGGCTACAACTACTACTGCCTCGCCGACTTCCTGGCGCGCTACTACGAGGTCCGCGCCGGTCACGAACCGCTGGACGACGCGGCGCTGCGCGAAACCGACGTCCTGATCCTGAAGACGCCGACCGCGGCGTACGAGGCGGGCGAGATCGACGCCGTCGAACGCTTCGTCCACGGCGGCGGCTCGCTCCTGCTCATCGGCGACCACACCAACGTCTTCGGCTCGAGCGAGTTCCTGAACGCGGTGGGCGGGCGCTTCGGCCTGCTCATGAACGAGGACAGCCAGCACCGCATCGACGGCCCGGGCATGACGGTCTACGAGCCGCCGGCGCGGCTCGCGCACCCGGTCGTCTCGGACCTGCCTCCGTTCCTGTTCGGCACGGGCTGCACGCTCGCGCCGCCGCTGCTTGCCGAGGACATGATCGTCGGGCGCGCGAACGCCACGCAGCGCGCCGACTACTCCAGCTCCAACTTCTTCCTCGCCGGCCGCGCCCAGCTCGACCGCGATTTCGGCTGCGTCTCGCAGGCGGCGGGCGTGAGCGCGGGCGCGGGCCGCGTCCTGGCTTTCACCGACTCCACGGTCTTCTCGAACTTCTGGATGTACATGCGCGGCAAGCCCGAGCTCCTGCTCGGCATGTTGAACTGGCTGAACCGCACCAACGCCGGCCCGCCGGTGAAAGCGGTCGCCCTCGCCGGCCTGGGCCTCGCTCTCCTGCTCGTCTTCGCCTTCACGTGCCGCGTGCGCCTGGAGGCGGCGTTCCTTTCCTTCGCGCTCGCACTGCCGCTCGCCGCCTTCGCCTGCGACGCGGCCAACCGCTGGGGCTATGCGCCGCGCACGCCGCGAGGCCCGGTCCCGGAGGTCGTGTTCTGCGGCGAAGGGAACGACTACTTCCTGCCGCGCACCGAGCTCGTGCCCGAGCAGGAGGAGCGCATCGCTCTCGGCTGCGTCAACCTCTACTCGCTGCCCATCCGCGTGGGACTGGTACCGCGCGAGTTTCCGACGCTTCGCGAGTGCCTGGCGCGCGAGCCGGGGCTCCTCGTGCTGCTCTATCCGAGAGAGCGCCTGAGCGAGGAGGCGACGCAACGCCTGCGCTCGTTCATCGCCGCCGGCGGGCGGGTGCTGGTCATCGGCCGCGAAGGCGGCGAGGCGGCGGGCATCGACCACCTGCTTCAGACGTTCGGCCTGGAGCGCGCCGAGATGCCGTCGCTCGCCGAGGAGGTGCGCTTCGTCGACGGCGGCGAGACCGCCTTCTCTCAGCGCGCCTCGTTCCGCGCCCTGTCCGGCGGACGGCCGCTCCTCGTGGCAGACGGCGGCGTGTGTGGCGCCGCGGTCCACGAGGGGCGCGGCTGCATCGTCTTCCTGGCGATCGGCGACGTCCTCGCCGACGTCGCGCTCGGCCTGGACAGCCAGGTTCCGACCTGGGAGACGCTGCTCGCCTACCGTGCCTGCTTCTGGCTCTTCGAGGGGCTGTTCCATCTCGGGCCGGGCGATGACTTGCCCACTCCGCCGAGCATGGAGCACTACTTCGGCGCCGATCCCCTGGGGCGGATCGCGGAGCAGCTGCGCGGCCGCTAGTTCGCAGCTTGACGCCGCGCCGCGAGAGCTGTTATCGTCGCCG
>JACQZJ010000054.1:10655-49151 GCA_016213895.1 Planctomycetota bacterium
CGGGGTCAGGGCTCCCGCTGGGGGACTCGGCTCCACGCATGCACCAACCTGGGGGTGCGGCATGCTCGCTGTTCTCGGGAAGAACTCCGTCCTCGTTTCGCTGCTGCTTGCGGCCGCTTCGGGCCTGGCGCGCGCGGATTCGGCCTGTCCGAGCTTCGTCGAATCCCCGCTCGAGCCCGGCGTCTTCTGCCGGGCATTCCCGCTGGAGCAGCGGCCCGCCCTCGGCGCTCCGCACGCGCGCTCTCTCAGCGCGGGCGTGCGTGCCCTCCCGGGCTTCTTGAATCCGGGAGCGGTCTTCCTCGCCGGCGGTTCGCTGTACGTGGTGAACAACGGCGCCAGCCTCGTGAGCGAGGTGGACATCGCCACGCCGGGCCAGGAGGCGATCATCGGCACGATCTCCACGCCCGTCAACCCGGTCGACCTCGCGGTCGTGAACGGCACGCTCTACGTGATCGACCAGCAGCGCGACAAGCTCCACTACCGGCCGCTCGCGGGCGGGAGCTGGGCCTTCGTGCAGCTCCCGGCGGCTGCCCCGCGCTGGTCGTACGGGAACGTGATCTTCCCGCACGCGTCCCTGGGCAAGATGTTCGTGCTCCACTTCTGGGAGAACACCATCCACGTGGTCGACCTGGCCACGAAGCAGATCGATACGTCCATCACGAACGTGCACCACCTGCCCGACCGCGTGCGCTTCGCCTCCGGCGGCACGCGCATGCTGGTGCTGTGCGTCGGTCTCGACGCTCCCTCCTGCACCGCCACCGGCCCGCACTGGGAGCTCTTCGACCTCGCGAGCGGCTACCAGAAGCTCCTCGAGGTGCCGGTGAACGGCGACTGCGCGGAGACGCTCGCCGAGCAGGGCGGCGACGTCTTCGTGGTGCGGGACAGCGGCGTGCTGTCCTTCGACCTGACAAGCGGAGCGCCCCAGGGCGCCCTCGGCGGGCTTGGCCTGGGCCGGCACGCCGAGCACAACGGCGCCGCGCTCTTCGTGCAGGACGACACGGGCGCGGTCCTGGCGGTCGACCCCGCGCTCTCGGGCGTGGGCTTGAGCTACGGGCTGCTCGCCAATCCGCAGATCTGGTATCCGCCCCTCGAGGAGATGGCCGCGGCCGCGGCCGTGGACGGCCGGGTCTTCGTGGCGAACCGCAACGACGGCTGCCTGTCGATCATCGATTGGCCGGCGTGCTTCGCCTATGGATCGGGCTGCCCGGGCTCGGGAGGCAGCGTGCCGCTCCTCGCGGGCGGCGGCTGCCCGGCCGCGGGTCAGAGCTTCTCCCTCGCCCTGAGCGGCGGCCTCGGCGGCGCGCCCGCGTTCCTCTTCCTCGGCACGGGCACGGCGTTCCTGCCGCTCGCCGGGGAATGCGTCTTCCTGCTCGCGCCCGTGCAGCCGCCGGCGGCCGTGATCGTGCTGAGCGGCGCCGGGCCGGGCGCGGGCGCGTTCGCATTGGACATCCCGGTGCCGGCCGCGGTGCCGCCCGGGTACAAGGCGGCGCTTCAGGTCCTCATCGCCGACCCGGGCGCCGTGCCAGGCTATGCGGCCAGCAATGCCCTGCACCTTGCCACGCAGTGAATGGGAGTGAAGGCATGAACTCGAGGCTCATCCGCGCGCCGCGCTGCCTGTCCCTGCTGTCTCTCGCCGCCCTTTGCCTGACCACGGGCTCGCGCGCCGGAGCGCACGCGCCGCACGACGTCGCGTACCTGGCCGCGGTCTCGCCGAACTACGGCCAGGATCAGACCGTGCTCCTTTCGGTTCAGCTCACGGACCACGCGCTCATGGCGCGGAGCTGCAATGCTGGGCGCTCCTGGACGCACTACGGCACTCCTTTGTGCGCGGCGGGCGTGGCCGCCCTGGCGTTCTCACCGGCGTTCGCCGCTGATGCGACCGTGTTCGCGGCGACCAAGTACGCGGGCGTGTGGCGGAGCACGGACGGCGGCGTGAGCTGGGCGCCGGCGGGCGTGGGCCTGAGTTCGGTCAAGACCCATGCGGTGAGCGTGTCGCCGGCCTTCGCCGTCGACCACACCGTGCTGGCAGCGACCGAAACCGGGCTGTTCCGCTCGCAGGACGGCGGCGCCACCTGGGCCGCGGTGCTCTCCGGCACATCCGGCAAGAGTCCCACGACGGTCACCTTCGCGCCGGACGACGCGCAGAAGGCCTTCGCCGCGGGCACGGTGCTGCGCTGCTCCAGCGACGGCGGCGCCACCTGGCACGCGACCTGGACCTTCGTCCATACGGTGAAGAGGATGGTCGTCTCTCCGCACTTCAGCGTGGATGGGACTCTCGCCGTGTGCTTCGGCGGCCAGTGGCAGGACGGCGTGCTCGCCAGCAAGGACGGCGGCGCGAGCTTCGCGGAGAACCCGCTGGGACTGACCGACCGCAGGGTGAACGACGTGGCCATCGCCGACGACGGCACCTTCTTCGCCGTGTCGGACGAGGCGGCCTGCTTCCGCGCGGCCGCCGCGCTCGCGCCGTGGCAGCTCTTCTCGGCTGGGTTCGAGGAGCTGTCCGACCAGGCGCAGCGGCACTATACGTCCGTGGCGCCCTCGCCCTCCTTCAGCGCGGACGGCACGCTTCACGTCGCCTCCTTCGAGGGCATCTTCAAGTCCACGGACCGCGGCGAGACGTGGCGCCAGGGGGACCTCTATCACCAGCGCATCGCACGACAGCTGGTCTGCTCGCCGACCTTCGCGCAGGACGGTCTCCTGTACGCCGGCGACTACGGCGGCGGGCCGCACCTCTGGAACAACCAGACGGGGATCTGGCAGGGTCTGGCCAAAGGCGTCGAGAGCCTCTGGTCCGGCGCCCTTTCCGCGTCGCCGACGTTCGCCGCCGACCAGACGCTCTTCTACGGATACGGCGGCCTGTGGATCTCGAAAAACGGCGGCGTGGACTGGACGAGGCTGCACTCTCCCGTGGGCATGGTGCGCGCGGTCGCCATGTCGCCCGACTTCGCTCTCGACCAGCACCTCTATCTCAGCGCCTCGGAAGACGGGATCTACGAGTCCTACACTGCCGGCGCGCAGTGGTGGAAGATCGGCGGAGGGTATCCGGCGGCGGCCTCGACCAAGTGCATCGTGCTCTCGCCCCAGTTCCCCGCGGATCCGACGCTCTTCGCGGGCACGGCCGGGGCCGGTCTCTGGCGCTCCTTGGACATGGGCGCCGCTTGGCAGAACGTGGGCATGGTGCAGCGCTCGCTCACGATCCGCGCCCTGGCCGCGTCTCCCGCCTTCGCCGCCGACCAGATGCTGCTCGCCGGCACGGTGGGGGCGGGGCTCTTGCGCTCGGACGACCGCGGCGCCACCTGGGTCGCGGTGAGCGGCCTCCCCTCCGGGAGCACGGACATCATCGAGGGAATCGCCTTCTCCCCGGCCTTCGCCGTCGACCGGACCGTCTTCGTGACCAGCCTGTACGACGGCGTGCTCGTGTCCACGGACGGCGGCGTCTCCTGGCAGAAGTCGAGCGCCGGCCTGCCGGGCGTGGCCCTGCGCGGCATCACCGTCTCGCCCGACTTCCCGAACGACCGCGTGGCCTTCGCCAGCACGCACGAGTGGATCTACCGCAGCACGGACGGCGGAGCGAGCTGGCTCAGGCTCCCCGGCTACCTGCGCGTGGACGAGAAGCACCCGGCCGTGCTGCACAGCGGGACCTGGACCATGCCGAGCCAAGGCGCGAGCAACGGCGGGAGCGTGAAGGTGAGCAACCAGGCCGGCGCCAGCGAGGAGTACGACTTCCACGGCGACTCGCTCACCTGGTTCGCCTTGAAGGACACGGAATGCGGCCTGGCCGACGTGCTGGTCGACGGCGTGCTCGCGGCCACGGTGGACCTCTACTCGATGGCGGCCGTGCCGCAGCAGCCGGTCTTCCAGCAGACCTTCCCGTCGGTCGGCTGGCACACGATCCGCATCGAGGTCACGGGTCAGAAGAGCCCGGCGGCGAGCGGGTGCAGGGTCAAGAGCGACGGCTTCGACTTCACCTTCTGACCGCGTGCCGGACCGAGGGCGCGGCGGCTGAAAAGCCGCGCCGCGCGCCGTCGCCGGCGCTACCATGTCCCGCCGGTGGCGGTAGTGCAGGACGCAATGATCGGAAGCGCGGTGGTGAAGGACGCCCTCCAGGTCCTGGAAGCAACCAGCAGGACCTTCTTCATTCCGATCCGCCGGCTGCCGGACGGGCTGCGCGAAGCGGTCGCGTCCGCCTATCTCTGCATGCGCTCCATCGACGAGATCGAGGACCACCGCCTGCTCGGCCGGGAAGAACGCGCGCGCCTCCTGCGCGCCATCAGCCTCGCCTTCCAGGCCACGAAGGACGGCGCGCCGGCGCGCGAGCTGGCCCTCGTGTTCGCGCCCTTTGCCGCGCGGCTCCCGGAGGTGACGCTGCGCCTCGGCGAGTGGGCGGTGCTCGCGCCGGCCTCGATCCGCTGGCGCGTGCTCGACGCCACCGCGGCCATGGCAGAGCGCATGGCCCTTTGGGCCGAGAACGGCTTCCGCGTGCGGGACGAGCCGGATCTCGAGCGCTACACCTACGGCGTCGCCGGCGCGGTGGGGGTCCTGCTCAGCGACCTCTTCGCCTGGCACGACGGCACCGAGACCGATCGCGCGGAGGCGGTCGGCTTCGGCCGCGGCCTGCAGGCGGTGAACATCCTGCGCAACCGGCGCGAGGACCTGGAGCGCGGCGCGGACTTCTTCCCCGAGGGCTGGCCGGCCGAGAAGCTCATGCAGTACGCGCGCGCCAACCTCGCGCTCGCCGCGCGCTTCACCGCGCGCCTGGCCGAGGGCCCGATCCGCGAGTTCTGCGCCGTGCCGCTCGCGCTCGCCGAGGCCACGCTCGACGCGCTCATGCGCGGCCAGGACAAGCTCACGCGCGCCGAGGTGGCGCAGGTGGTGGAGCGCGCCCTGGGACGTGCGCCGTGACGGCGGCGGCCCGGCGCGCGACGATCTCGGTCGAGCCGCTCACGCCGGAGCGCTGGCGCGACTTGGTGGCGCTCTTCGGCCCGCGCGGCGCGTGCGGCGGCTGCTGGTGCATGACGCCGCGACGAACGCGCCAGGAGTTCGAGCGCGGCAAGGGCAGCGGGAACCGGCGGGCGCTGCGGCGGCTCGTGGCGCACGGGACGATCCCGGGCTTGATCGCCTATCGTGGCCAGGAGCCGGTCGGGTGGTGCTCCATCGAGCCGCGCGAAGCGTTTCCGCTGCTGGCGCGCTCGCGCGTGCTCAAGCCGGTCGACGACCAGCCGGTCTGGTCGATCGTCTGCCTGTTCGTGGCCAGGGAACAACGCCGCACGGGGATCTCGCGCGCGCTCATCGAGGCCGCGGTGCGTCACGCCCGCCGCCACGGCGCCCGGGTGGTCGAGGCCTACCCGATCGAACCGAAGAAGACGTCCTTCCCGGACGCGTTCGCCTACACCGGCATTGCCTCGGCCTATCGCCGCGCCGGCTTCGCGGAGGTCGCGCGCCGCTCCCCGACCCGGCCGATCATGCGGCGCGTCATCTGACCTCAGCGGTTCGCCAGGTCGCAGACCACCGCGACCAGCCCGTCGACCGCGCGCCCCAGCGCCTCGCAGTCCACGCGCTCCGGCAGGTCCCCGGGCTCGTGGTAGCACTCGTCGCGAAAGAGCGCCGTGTCGGTGACCATGATCGCGTCGTAGCTCGCCTGGCGGAACGACCAGTGGTCGGACCAGGACACGCCGGGCAGCGCGCCGGGCAGGGCCGCTCCCTCGGAGGGGAGGGCGGCGGCCGCGCGAAACGCGCCGATGGCGCGGCGCACGAGCGCGCGGCTGCCGAGGTCGCCGACGAACGCCACGAAGTTCCCGCGATCGGGATAGAGCCAGTCGAGAGGCGGCGGGTAGCGCTGGCTGCCGGGCTCCTGGCGGAAGCAGCCCAGACACTCGAGGGCGATCATGGCGGTCACGTCGTCCCCGCGGTCCCTGCACAGGCGGGCGTAGTGCAGGCTGCCCATGTCCCCGGTCTGGAAGTAGGGCGGCTCCTCGTTCGGAAAGGCGACGAAACGCAGCGCCCGCGCCTGCGCGCCGCGCGCCGCCAGCTCGCGCGCCAGCTCCAAGAGGGCGGCCACGCCGCTGGCGTTGTCGTTGGCGCCGGGCGTGGAATCGACCGAATCGTAGTGCGCGCCCAGGACCACCACTCCGGGCAGGCGGCCGTCGCCCGCGAGCGTGGCCTCGACGATGCGGCACTCGCGGCCGCGCACCTCCTGGAAGTAGGAGATGAACGACAAGGGTAGAGCGCGGAACTCGGCTTCGATCCAGTCGGCCGCGCGCTCCAGGCTGTCGCCGCGCGCCAGGCTGCGCGGGCCGATCTCGCCGGCCAGCGCCGCGACCGAGCGCTGCAGGCGCAGGACGCGCGCCGGGTCGGCCGCGCGCGCGCCGGCTCCGGCCGAGGGTCCGGGGAAGAAGCAGACGTACCAGGCGGCGAGGAGCGCCAAGAGGGCCGCCAGGGCGGCGAGCAGGGCGAGCTTGATGAGCATGCGTTTCATTCCGCCGGCCAGGGGCTCACAAGGTCAGGACGACCTTGCCGAAGACCTCGCGGTCCGCGAGCATGCGGTGCGCCTCGCGCACTTCCTCGAGCGGGAGGACGCGGTGGATGACCGGCTTGAGCTGGCCGCGGCCCGCCAGGGCCATGACCTGCTGGACCTCGGCCAGGCTGCCCATGGTCGAGCCGAGGATCGAGATGCTCTTGAAGAAGATGGGCCTGAGGTCGGTCTCGAGCGCGAAGCCGGCCGTGGCTCCGCACGTGACCAGCGCGCCGCCCTTGGCGAGCGCGGCGAGCGTGCGCGAGACGGTCGGCCCGCCCACGTGGTCGATGGCCACGTCCACGCCGCGCCGGCCGGTGAAGTCCTTCACCGCGCGCGCGAAGTCCTCGGTCTGGTAGTTCACGGCGAGATCCGCGCCGAGTTCCCTCGCCTTCGCGACCTTGGCGTCGCTGCCGGCCGTGGCGATGACGCGCGCGCCGTGGAGCTTCGCCACCTGGATGGCGGCAGAGCCGACCCCCGAGCCCGCGGCGTGCACCAGCACGTCCATGCCGGCCCGCAAACGGGCGCGCGCGACCAGCATGTGCCAGGCCGTGAGGAAGACCAGCGGCATGGCCGCGGCCTCCGCGAACGACAGGTTCGCCGGCTTCTCCAGGCAGTTGCGCGCGGGCGCCAGCACGAACTCGGCGCAGCCGCCGTTCCGGCTCTCGCCGAAGATGCCGAAGCCGCGGCACAGGTTGTCATCGCCGCGGGCGCACTCCGCGCACACGCCGCAGGAGAAGCCGGGCGCGACCACGACCTCCTCGCCCGGCCGCGCGTTCGTCACGCCCGGCCCCACGGCCTCGACCACGCCCGCGGCGTCCGAGCCGGGGATGAGGGGCAGCGGGAACTTGTGCCCGGGCACGCCGCGCCGCACCCAGGTGTCGAGGTGGTTGACGCCGCAGGCTTTGACCCTGACCAGGACCTCGAGCGGCCCGGGCGCGGGCCGGGGCAGCTCCTCGAAGAGGAGCCGGTCGTAGTCGCCGTGCTCGCGGATGATGACGGCCTTCATGAGTCCCTCCCGTGCTGCGGGCCTTGCGGCATCCTACGCAGGCGCACGCCTTCGTCGTAGTAGTCGCAGCCCTCGCCGTGGTCGGTGAGACGCGGCCGGATGAGCGCGTTCACGCAGCGCCCGAGCTGCAGCGAGCGCGCGCGCGGCGCGAGCACCGTGTCGCGGCGGAAGTCCGCGTCGTGGCGCACGACCACGCGCAGGGCGGCGCCGCGGCTCTCGAGCAGCGCCTCGCCGCCGTCCGGGACGCCGGCAGCCGCATCCGGATGCACCGTGGCGGTGAGCGGCCCTTCTTCCCCTTCTTCCGCCGCGGTGAGCTGCGAGGTCTGCCAGCGCCGGCTCGAGACCGAGCAGAGGAGCAGCGGAAACTCCGGGTCGCTGGGCGGCGGCGCGCGATGCTCGGTGAGGAAGCGGAACTTGCAGGATGGCGTGGCGAAGCGCCGGCCGGCGAAGGCGACCGCGGGCGCACGCGGATCGAGGCGCGCGCGCTCGAGCAGGTCGGCGCGGCCGATGCCGTCTTCCTTCAGCCGCGCGAGCAGCCGCTCGCACCACTCCTCGGGCGTGCCGGCCAGGCGCTCACCGAACCCGAGGCGCGCGGCCAGCGCCTGGTAGATCTCGAGGTCGCTCAGCGTCCCCGCCAGCCTCTCGGCCACGGGCTGGCACGCGGAGACGTAGTGATGGCCGTAGGAGCCGACCAGGTCCGCTTCCTCGAGCATCATCGTGCATGGGAGCACGACGTGGGCTGCGCGCGCCGTGTCGGTCAGGAAGGGGTCGATCGCGACGACGAACTCGCGCGAGGCGAGAGCCTGCGCCACGCCCGTCGAGTCAGGGAGCGTCGCCACGGGATTGCAGTTGTCGACGACCACGGCGCGGATGGGGGGGGCCTTGGCCGCGAGGATCTCCTGGCCAAGGAGCGGCATGAGCAGGCGGCGCGGCACCGCGGCAGCGAGGTCCTGGATGCACGAAAGGTCGAAGGGCCGGCGGCGCGGGGTCGTGAACCAGGCGCAGGCGCCCTCTCGGCCGATGTTGCCGGTGAGCGCATGCAGCGCGGTGATGGCGCGCACCTGCGTGGCGCCGTTTCCGCGCCGCTGCAGCCCCCAGCCGAGGATGGACGTCACGGGCGCGCGCTCCACCATGAAGCGGGCCAGGTCGAACGCCGCGCTCTCCTCGAGGTCCGCCTCGGCGCACCAGCCGGCCACGCTGCGCGAGCGCACCAGGGCCTGGAACTCCGCGAGGTTCTCGGAGTAGCGCGCCACGTCTCGATCCTGCAGTCCCTGATCGAGCACGGCGCGCGCCGCGCCGAGCGCCAGGGCCGCGTCGCCGCCCGGGCGCGGCTGCAGGAAGCGGTCGACCAGGCGGCGCGTCGCGTGCGGGAGCGGGTCGATGAGCCAGAGGGCCGCGCCGCTCTTCCTTGCCTGCTGCAGGAGGGGCGCGGTGTGCGGACTGGAGGAGACCACGTTCCGGCCCCAGAGGAGCACGCCGCGTGCGCGGCAGAGGTCCTCGCGGCCGTTGGCGTCGCAGGCGCCGAGGTCCTCCATGTTGGCGAAGGAGCCCGCGCCGTCGCACACGTCGCCGCAGGTCTCGGTCGCGCCGCCGAACAGGCGGAAGAACAGGGTATTCAGGTTCTTGAGCATGCCGAGCGAGCCGCCCCCCTGGAGGTGCAGCACGGCCGCTGCTCCGGACTCGTCGCGGATGCGGCGCAGGCGCTCCGCGATCAGGTCGAGCGCCTCGTCCCAGCCCATGGCGGCGAAGCGGCCGTTCTCCCGGCGCAGGGGCGTGTTCAGGCGCTCGGGAGAGGCGAGGCGGCCGAGATAGCGCTGGCCCACGCGAAAGCACAGGAAGCCGCGCGTGATCGGGTGCGCGGGGTCGCCGGAGAGCCGAATCACGCGCCCACCCTCGACCGTCGCCATCAGGCCGCAGGCGTCGGGGCAATCTTGGGTGCAGGAAGTACGGATCGAGCGGGTCATGCGGTCTCCGGGTGCGGGGCGGTTCGGGCGCGGTCAAGATAGCAGCTTCGCTCGATTGAGCGGTGGCTTGAGCGAATGCGCACGGCCGCGGGCGTCCGGCGCCGGGCCCCCGAGACGCAAACCGGACCGGCCGGGCGGACGCTTCGCGGCCTGAAACCGGCCTTTCCGGGCGCCAGGGCCTCCTTGCACGCGGGAGCGCGTCGAGGCGCGCGTTCGGGAAGGCGGATTGCTAGGTATGTTGCGGCCTTTCCGAATCGTGCCTGGCCCGCGCTCGCGGACCCCTGCAGAGGCGTCCGTCGCTGCGCGTCTCCTGGACCGCTGGAGAACCGCATGAAATCGATTCTGGCTGGCGCCGCCGTGCTCGGAGCGGTGTTGGCGCTGGCCGGCGACCTCGAGGCGCACGGCGGCATGTACCGCGGGCCCGGGCCCTCGATCGGGCCGCCAGGGACCGGCGGCGGCCCGGTCACGCCCGGCGGGGGCGGACCCACTACACCCGGCGGCGGGGGAGGGCCGGCCACGGGCGCGGGGGGCGGGGCGTTCACCGGCGGGCGAAGGGCGGTCGGGCCGGACTACTCCGGCTGGGAGACATGGTGGAACTTCAACAAGCACGCCTACCTGAACCTGCGCGCAAGGCTCGGGTCGAGGTACAGCATCACCGGCCTCGGCCGGGACGGCGTCGCGGCCGAGATCCTGCCCGCGGGCGAGTCGCCGCGGCCGTCGTTCAGCGAGCTGGAGCAGGAGGTGCTCCCGGTCCTGCGCGCGCTGCTCTCCGAGGATGACCCGGACATCGTCGATTCGGCGGTCCTTGCCCTGGCGCGCGTCACGCCCGCGAGCCGGGCCAGCCTGGTCTTCGACGACATCGTCGGGGCGCTGCAGCACCCCGAGCGCTCGGTAAAGCAGGCGGCGATCCTGGGCCTGGGCGTGCTCGGCCACGGCCTCGCGGTCCCGCTGCTGATCGAGATCCTGCAGGACAGCCGCGAGGGCCGGCGCCTGCTCAGGCTCACGCAGGAAGTGGATGAGATCCAGCGCGCCATGGCGGCCGTGGCGCTGGGCTACCTTTCCGATGCGCGCGCCCTGCCCGCGCTCCAGGACGCGTTCGCGCGCTCGACCGACGCGAAGGTCGACCTCAAGGCGTCGTGCATCCTGGCGCTTGGGCTCTACCAGGAGGCGCGCTTCGAGATCCTGCCCTTCCTGCTCGAGGAGCTGGAGAACACGCGCAGCGCGGACGTGATCCGCGCCCAGATCCCGATCGCGATCGCGCGGCACGGGGAAGCCGCCCGCCCCGCGCTGCCGCTCCTGCTGCGGACGGCGCAGAGCAGGAAGACCCCCGCCTTCGTGCGCCAGTCCTGCGTCGTCGCCCTGGGGCGCCTGGCCGTGCCCGAGGACGCCGAGGTCATCGAGGCGCTCCGCGAGTGCGCCGAGAAGACGGACGATCAGGTGACCTGGCACTTCGCCTTCATCGCGCTCGGCGAGATCGGAGCACGCGCCGCGGCGGACCCGGCGCGCCACGCGCAGGTGCTGGACGAGGTCGGCAAATTCCTGCTGCGCCACCTCGTCCGGCCGCGCAACACCTCGCAGCTCCCGTGGTCGGCCACGGCCTGCGCCCTGGTCGGCAGGTCCTGCGCGGAGGGTTCCGAGGCGCGCAAGCTGTTCGCGGACAAGCTCGGCGACGTCTGGAGCGAGACCAGGAACCCCAGCCAGCGCGCGGCGCTGGCCATCGCCCTCGGGCTCCTGGAGGCCAGGTCCATGGGGCCGGCGCTGCTCGCGGAGCTCTCGGACTCGGGCGACCTCGGCGTCAAGGGCGCGCTGGCCGAGGCGCTCGGCCTCATGGGTTTCGAGCAGGGCGCGCCGGAGCTGAAGCGCCTGCTCGCCGAGGTCAACGACGCGGACTACCGCGTGCAGCTCGCCACCGGCCTCGGCCTGCTCGGCGACCTCGAGGTCTCGGGCCTGCTCGTCAAGGAGCTGGAGTCCGCGCGCACCCTCTGGGTGACGTCGTCGGTGGCGAAGGCGCTCGGCAACGTGGGCGATCGCTCCGCGCTCCCGCCGCTCCTCGATCTGCTGAAGAAGAAGAGGCGCCCGGGGCTGGCGCGCGCGTTCGGGGCCGTGGCCCTCGGCCTGATCGGCGAGAAGCTCGCCTTGCCCTGGAACGCACGCGTGACCGTCGGCTCGAACTACATCGCCGCGTATCACACGCAGTCCGAGATCATGGACATCTTGTAGGAGGGAGGCGCGGCCGAGGCTGGAGCGGGTCCTTCAGGTTCACTGTCAATCGCCCGTACGCGGTGGGGCTGCGGGCGAGGAGCCTGAAGTACCCGCTCCGGCCTCGGCCGCGCGCCCGCTCACTCCGCGAAGGCGGCTTTCAGCACCACGCTCTCCCCCTGCCTCCGCACCTCGATCTCGAAGGGCTCCGCGGCAGCGAGCGCGTTCAGTGCGTCCCGCAGGTCGCGGGAGCCGGCGATCGGCGCCGCGCCGACGCGCACGATCACGTCCCCGGTCTGGAGCCCGGCGCGCGCCGCCACGGAGCCGGCGCTCACCGCGCTGACCGCGACGCCGCCGCCGGACGCGTCCGCGGCGGGGACGAAGCCGAGCCGCCGGCCGCGGGCGGAAGATGAGCCCACGCCCAGCCCGGGCGTGGTGTAGGCCGGCCGCGCGTCCCCGTTCGCGACCGCGAGCAGCACGGCGAGCGCCGTCCGGGCCACGCGCGCCGCCTTGTCCGAGTCGATGCGCCCGGCGTCGTCCGTGGGCGCGTGCAGGTCGGCGTGCATGCCGGTGAAGAGGAAGAGCGTCGGCACCTCGTTCTGCACGAAGGGCAGCGAGTCGCTTGCAGCCAGGAGGAACGCCAGCCCGGCCTTGGGAGCCAGGCCGTGCCGTGCAGCCGCTTCCTCCGCCAGGAGCAGCAGGTCGTCGCTCGCGTGCACGACCTCGACCAGGCGCGCGTCGTTGCGGCTGATCATGTCCAGGTTGATGCACGCGGCGATCTGCTCGAGCGGGACCGGCGGGTCCCTGGCGAAGGCCTGGGAGCCGATGAGCCCGCGCTCCTCGGCCCCCCAGGCGGCGAAGATGACCGAGCGCCGCGGCGCACGCGGCAGCGAGGCCAGGGCGCCGGCCAGCTCGAGCACTCCTGCCACCCCCGAGGCGTTGTCGTCCGCGCCGTTGTAGATCTTGCCGAGGTCATTCCTGCCCACGTGGTCGTAGTGCGCCCCGACGAGCACGTACTCGTTCCTGAGGATGGGGTCGGACCCTTCCAGCACGCCCACGACGTTGGCCGACACGCTCGCTCCCTCGCGGGCGACGGCGACGGCGATCTCTCCTCCCTGCTCCGCGGCTTCGACCAGAGAGGCGGCGAGCGCGGAGGCGGCGCGCAGCGCCGGGATCGCTTCTCCCGGCCCGCCTGCCGCCGCCAGGGTCTCGAGCGTCGCGCCGGCCGCGACCGAACCTTCCTCGTCCCCGGCGGTCGCAGCGCCGCTCGAACGGCGTCCGTCCCCGCGTCTCCTGCCGAAGCGCGGCTCGCTCGACACGAACACCACGGCGAGCGCGCCGCGCCGCGCCAGGTCTTCCGCCAGCGCGCGATCCTCGTCCTCGCCGCCCTGCTCGGCGGCGACGACCACGCGGCCGCCGGGAGCAGCGGTCGCGAGCGCTGCCTGGCCCTGCGCCTCGCCACAGCCCGAGAACTCCCTGGCCGCGACCTGTTCCCCCTCCCGCTGGATGCGGCCGCCGCAGGAGAGGACGCAGCGCATGCGCGTGGCGCCGCGGCCGATGTCGAAGGGCATCTGCCAGGAGGCGCAGAGCGGCCGCAGTCCCAGCAGCTCGAACTGCGTTTCGATGTAGAGGGCGGCGAGCTCCGCGCCGCGCTTGCCGGAGTCGCGGCCTTCGAGGAGGTCGGAGGCGAGGAACTCCACGTGCGCCTGGATCTCGCGCGCCGTGACCGTCGCGGCGGCATCCTGGGCGCGCGCGCTCCCGGGTGCGGCGAGCGCGGCGAGCGCGGCGGCCGCGAGCAGCGCGGGCAGGAGCGCGAAGCCCGAGCCGGCCGTGTGGCGCGCCGCGACCTTGCGCCGCGCGCGCTTTGATGCTGCGGGATCCATGTGTCCTCCATGGCGAGCGGAGCGCCTGTCCGGAGCGTACTCCGGCGGCCGCTTCGCCGCTGCAACGCAACGAGCGAATACAGAAGCACGTCCGGAAAGTCGAAATGTTGGGCACGGATGGCTATCGGACCCTGCCAGGACGGCAGAGGATCCGGAACGGACGTTGCGCTTCCCGAGGTGCGCCGTGACGGCTCTCTACCCGACCCATCAGGTCGTGGTCTACGTCTTCCGGCGCTCGCTGGAGGGGCCGAGATACCTCGTCGTGCGCAGGCGCCAGGAGCATGAAGGGCTCTGGCGGCCGGTCGTGGGCACGGTGCGGCCGGAGGAAGTGCTCGAGAGCGCGGCCTTGCGCGAGGTCCGGGACGAGACGGGTATCATCAACCCCAGGTCTCTGATAGACTTCGGTTTCCGGCATCTGGAGCGGATCGGCGATTTCGATCTCGTGGGCTGGGGCCTGGGCTATGACGTCGGGCCGAGCGAGCCGCGGGTGCGCCTCGGCGCCGAGTACGGCGACTACCGCTGGCTGTGCGTCGAGGAGGCCTACCGGACCATCGAGTTCGACACCTTGTCCGAGGCGGTGCTGAAGCTCCACCTCCGCCTGGTCGGCTGATCCGCTCGCGCAGGACGGGAAGGCAACGTCCCGTCGCACGTCCAATGCAGAGCGTCCGTGATTCCGTTGCGAGATGGGAGCCCACATGGAGCACTCCGAGCGCCATCGGCGCGAGCGTGGCGCCGCGCTGCTGCTCACGTTCCTCGCCCTGATGATCCTGGTCGTGGTCATCGGTCAGATGTCCGTGTCGTCGAGCGTCGACCGCAGCATCGCTTTGCACTCGAGCAAGGACGTGGAGTTCGAGTACGCCGCCCGGGGAGGCTTGGAGATCGCGAAGTCCCTCCTGATCAAGGACCTGAAGGACGAGGAGGAGCAGTCGGAGTCCGGCCAAGGGGGACCCCAGGGTCCTGGCGGCGGCGACAGCGGGGGCGGGGGCGACAGCGGGGGCGGCGGCGACACGGGCGGAACAGGCGACACGGGCGGTGGCGGCGATCCGTTCGGGTCAGGTGGAGAGGGCTCGGAGGAGTCCCAGGCCGCGGATTCGCTGGACGACGAGTGGGCGGACGATCAGAAGACCAGCGAGCAGTTCGGCGACAACATCGAAGTGCGCATCCGCATCATCGACGAGGACCGCAAGTTCAACCTGCTGGCGCTCGTGGCCGAGGACGCCAAGTTCCGCGCCACGGCCAAGGACCGCCTCATCCGGCTCATCGACGTCTTCCGCGAGGACTCCAAGCACGACCTGAGCGCGGGCGACGGCAAGGAGATGGCCGACGGGTTCGAGGAGTGGCTCAAGGGACAGCGCGACAAGGACTTCCCGGTGCCCCTGCAGTCCACGGAGAAGACGGAAGACAGCAAGCTCGCCTGGAGCGAGGAGCGGTTCAAGGAGAAGCAGGATTCCGAGGTCGTGTATCCGCTCGGGCTGGACGAGCTGGTCTACGTCGACGGCATGAGCGAGTTCATCCTCAAGGGCTTCATCGACGGCGAGCGCTACGTGCCGGGCCTCGAGGACGTGGTCACGGTCTTCTCCAACCTCAGATTCGATGAAGAAGCCCTGGAGGAGGACGAAGAGGAAGAGAAGTTCGAGAACCCCTTCGACAAGGAGGAGGACAAGGAGAACGAGGAAGAGGGCGATCGCGGCGGCGGCGAGGCTCCGGGCGCCCAGTCGGACAGCGAGCAGGCCACGGAGACGAACCAGGGGCGCGTGAACATCAACACCGCGCCGCTGTGCGTGCTGCGCTGTCTGCTCGAACCGCACGACCTGCCGCTCTCCGTGCTGGAGAAGATCGACGAGTTCCGGCGCGAGCTGTTCGAGGAGCAGTACGAGAAGAAGAACGACCCCTTCGGCAGCTCGAGCGAGGACGGCGACAAGTGGTCCTTCGACAACGAGGACGACGAGGACGGCGACGGCGAGGACGACGACGAGGCCGGCCGAGAGAAGGAGGACTACGTCTTCCAGTCGACTGAGGCGGCGCTGGGGGAGGTGGCGGACTACTACAACACGAGCTTCAACCTGACCGAAGCCGCGGAGAAGGAGTTCGCCGAGGGCATCGCGGTGAAGAGCAACGTGTTCACCATCCTCCTGGAGCTGCGCTACCAGAAGGAAGGGGGCGGGGGAGGTTCGTTCTTCGGCGAGGAGCACGAGGCGCCGCCGGACCGCGTGTACCGGGCCGTGGTCTGGCGCCGCAAGGGGGGCGAAGACGAGTACCAGTGCATCACGCTGGTGCCGCTTCACCCTTGGACCGGCGTGCTGCCGCCGAGCAGCGAGGAGTACCGCAAGAAGTTCCCGCTCGGGTTCTGACGCGCCGCGCGCCGGGCGTGCGCCCGCGCGGTTCCCGTCCGGCCGCGCCGAGGAAGCTCATTGACCCGCGGCCGGAAGGGCCCTAGACTGGCCCGTTTCCTCGTGGCGACGAAAACCATGCGTACTCCGTTCATCGCCGGCAACTGGAAGATGAACCTCGACAGGGGTTTAGCGCGTTCCCTCGTCCAGGGTCTGGCCGCGGCGCGCGCGTCCCTGGGAGGCGCCTCCTCCTGCGACGTGGGCGTGTTTCCTCCGTTCACGCTGCTTCGCGAGGTCGCGGTCGAGGCGGCGGGCACGGGCCTGATCGTCGGCGCCCAGGACTGCCATGCGGAGGCGAAGGGGGCGTACACCGGCTGCGTGTCGGCGGCGCTCGTCAAGGACGCGGGCGCCACGCACGTGATCCTCGGCCACTCCGAGCGGCGCCGGGACTTTCGCGAGGACGAGGCGCTCCTGGCGCAGAAGCTCCGGGCCGCGCTTGCCGCGGGACTGCAGCCGATCCTCTGCGTGGGGGAGTTGCTCGAGGAGCGCGACGCCGGCCGCACGCTCGCCGTGGTGCGCGGCCAGGTGCTGGGCGCGCTGCGCGGCTTCCCGGCCGCGGACCTCGCCGGCCTGACCATCGCCTACGAGCCGGTCTGGGCCATCGGCACCGGCCGCACCGCCACGCCGGAACAGGCCGTGGAGGTGCACCGCGCCATCCGCGCCTGCGCCGCCGAGCTGCTCGGGGCGCCGTTCGCCGCCCGGCTGCGCATCCAGTACGGCGGCTCGGTCAATGCCAAGAACGCCGCCTCATTGCTGTCGCAGGAGGAGATCGACGGCGCGCTCGTGGGCGGCGCGTCGCTCGAGCTTGACTCGTTCATCGGAATCGTGAAGGGAGCGCTGGCCTGAGCCGCGCCGGAGGAACACTGTGGGCGTGATCATCGGCCTGCTCTGGTTCGTGTTCGTGGTCGCCTGCCTCCTGCTGGGCCTCATCATCCTCATCCAGGAGGGCAAGGGCGGCGGCCTCGGGGAGGCGTTCGGCGGCATGGGCGCGGAGACGTTCGGCGTCAAGGCGACCGGCGTCAACCGCGTGACGGCCATTCTCGCCGCCGTGTTCGTGCTCTCGGCCGTGCTCATCAACAAGTGCTCGCTGCAGGGAACGTACATATACGGCCCCGAGCCCGAGCAGCAGACGCCGGCGGAGGGCGACTCCGGTTCGGGCGGCGGCGCTCCGGAGCAGGGCGGCGGCGAGGACAAGTAGGGTCGGATGGAAGATCAGGAAGTCCTGCGGCTGCTCAAGGAGAGCGACGCGCTCCTCGAGGGCCACTTCGAGCTGTCGTCGGGCAACCGCTCCGACCGCTACGTGCAGTGCGCGCTCGTGCTGCAGCATCCGGCGCGCGCGGGGCTCTTGGGCGTGGCGCTCGGCGAGAAGTTCCAGGAGGAGCGGATCGACGTCGTGGTCGGGCCGGCCATGGGCGGCATCATCATCGCTCACGAGGTCGCGCGCTTCCTCGGCGCGCGCTGCCTCTTCACCGAGCGCGTGGAGGGGAAGATGACCCTGCGCCGCGGCTTCATCGTCAAGCCGGAGGAGTGCGCCCTGGTGGTCGAGGACGTGGTCACGACCGGCGGCTCCGCCCTCGAGGTGGTGGAGGTCCTGAGGAAGCTCGGCGTGCGCGTGGCCGGCGTCGGCTGCATCGTGGACCGCACGCGCGGGGCCGAGGTGTTCGATGTCCCATTCCGCGCGCTGGCGCAGGTCGACGCCCAAGTCTGGACCCCGGCGGAGGACCCGCTCGCCCGGCAGGGGTCAGTCCCGGTGAAGCCGGGCAGCCGCGCCCTCTCGGGGCGGGGCGCCGCGGGCAAGGCGTAGTCAGCGGGGCGGAGAGGCGGAGCGCTTCATGCCGAACTCCATGACCGGCTTCGGTCGAGCCGAGGTGTGCGCCGGCCCGCTCTGCGTCACCGTGGAGGCGCGCACGGTCAACAACCGCTACCTCAGCGTCAAGCTCAGGCTGCCGCCGCGCCTCATGCGCTTCGAGGCGCGTCTCGAGGAAGAGGTGCGGCGCGTGGTGGCGCGCGGCACGGCCGAGGTGTTCGTGCGTTTGCGCGGCGCTCCGCCCGGGGAGGCGCCGTCCGTGGACGCCGCGCTCGCCGCCGGCTACGTCGCCGCGCTGCGCAAGCTGGCGGAGGCCACCGGTCTGCCGGCGGACCTGCGCCTGGAGACGCTCGCCATCTTCCCGGGAGTGGTGACGCTCGAGGAGAGCGACCAGGTCGGCGAGCCCGAGATGGCGGCGATGAGCGCGGCCCTTAAGGGCGCGCTCCGAGACCTCGGCAAGGGGCGCAGGGAGGAAGGCGAACGCCTGGCGCGCGAGCTCTTGCTGCTGCTCGAGAACGCGGAGAAGGCGGTGCGGGCGATCGCCAGGCGGGCGCCGGCGATCCCGGGCCAGCACCGCCGCAAGCTGCACCAGCGCATCTCCGGCCTGCTCGCGGGCACGCAGGTCGCCCTCGATCCGGGCTGGTTGGAGCGCGAGATCGCGCTGCTTGCCGACCGCTCTGACATCGCCGAGGAGCTGGCGCGCCTGGGGAGCCACTTCAGCGGCTTCCGCGCCGCCCTCGGCAGGAAGGGGCCGGTCGGCCGCACCCTCGACTTCCTGGTGCAGGAGATGGGCCGCGAGGCGAACACCATCGGCGCGAAGAACCAGGACGCGGCGATCGGCCGGCGCGTCATCGAGCTGAAGACGTGGATCGAACGGCTGCGCGAGCAGGTGCAGAACCTGGAATGACGGACGCGGTGGAACAGTCGGGCAAGACGGGCTTCCGCGGCGGACTCGTGGTCATCTCCGGCCCCTCGGGCTCGGGCAAGACCACGATCGTCGACCTCCTGGCGAAAGACCCGCGCGTCGAGGTGGCGGTGACCGCCACCACGCGGCCGCTGCGGCCCGGAGAGGTCGACGGGGTTGACTACTTCTTCCTCTCGCGCGAGGAGTTCCTCGCGCGCGTGGCCCGCGGCGACTTCGTCGAGTACAACGAGGTCTTCCGCAACGGCCACCTCTACGGCTCGCTCAAGGCGCCGCTGCTGCAGGCGCTCGCGCGCCGCGACCGCTACTACGTGCTCGAGATCGACATCGAGGGCGGCATCACCCTCATTGATCGGGGCTTCGCGGGCATCTATCTGTTCATCGCTCCGCCTTCTCTCGAGGAGCTGCGCCGCCGCATCGAGCGCCGCGGCACCGAGAGCGCGGAAGCGATCGCGGCTCGCATCCGCAAGACGGAGCTGGAGCTGGCGCTCAAAGAGAAATACGATCGTGTCGTGGTGAATGACGTCCTGGAGCGCGCGCACCGCGAGGTGCGGGCGCTCCTTGGTCTGGACGAACCGGCGGCGATCGCGCGGCAATGACGGCGCCGCGGGGCGGCAGCGTCCGTCCCGCAGGAGGTATGGACCGATGGATCAGCAGCTGGTTTGGGACCTGAGCGAGCGCTGCGGCGGTGTCTTCAAGTTCACCGTGCTCCTGCAGAAGCGCATTCACGAGCTGGTGCGGGGCGCCCCGAAGCTCATCGAGGACTCCTCCATCGATCCGATCGACATCGCGCTCAAGGAGATCGCGGCCGGGGTGATCGAGCTGGAGCAGCTCTCGCCCGCGGAGATCGACGAACTGAAGCGCAGCATGGAGGAGCAGACCGCGGCCCAGTCGCTCCTCGCGCGCGAGCAGGCGGGCAGGCCGGGCGAGCCGAGCACCCAGGCGATCGCCGACTACCTCAAGTCGTCCTAGCAGCCTCTTGAAGAAGTCATCCTGCCTCCGGCGGCGCCTCTCGGCCGATCTCTGCGTCGCGAGATCCTCGGGGAATCCCCCGATTCGCCTCGGGTCTCGCTCCTTGATCTCGACCGAGATGCGCTCGCCTCGGCGACGGAGCACTTCTTCAACAGGCTGCTAGCAGCCCGCTACTGCCGCGTGCGGCGCCCTGCCCCCGGGCGCGTGGCGCCCGCGCGCAGCAGGCGCAGGTTGTTGCCCGCGTCCTGCACCGCGGTCGCGGCGTTTTCGCGCGCGAACGAGTCGGCGGCGGGATCGGCCAGCACGCGCTTGCCTTCCTCGATGGCGCGCTGGTACAGCTCGGCGGCGTGTTCCAGGTCGCGGCGCAGGTGATAGTGCAGGATGAGCGCCGCGTCGTTCAGCAGGTTCGGATTGCCGCCGTCGATGTCCAGCGCCCGCAGGTAGGCGGCGTACGACTCCTCGTAGCGCCCGGTCTCGCGGCAGAAGAACGCGTAGTTGTTCCAGTCGTCGGCGCTCGTCTCGAGGGTCTCCGCGGACAGGCGGAAGAGGTCGCGCGCCGCCTGCAGGTCGCCTGCGCGGTAGGCGTTGTCGGCGAGCGAGCGGATGAGGAGCGCCTCGTCGCGCGGGTCCGGCTGGGAGGCGACCACGGCCTGCAGCGCGGCGAACGCCTCGGCGCCGGAGGCGGCCTGTTCGCCGAGGATCCGCGCCGCCTCCTCCTGGCGGCCGTCGCGCGCCAGGCCGCGCGCGCGCTGGTAGCAGCAGGCAGCCGCGAGATCGGGGTCGAGGCGCGCGGCCTCGGCGAGATCGCGATCCAGCAGGTCGCCGTCGCGCACGCCCGCGGCGGCCAGGCCGCGCTCATACAAGGCGCGCGCGCGTCCGCGCCGGCGCTCGTCGCCGTCCCGGAAGCGCAGGGCGCCCTCCACCACGTCGTCCAGGAGCCGCGCGTAGCGCTTTCTGTCCTCGAGCGACCCGGCCAGCAGGCGGCCCAGGTTCTCGTAGCTGTCGTCGATCGTCGGGTTGGCGACGAGCGACTGGCGGAACCACTCGATCGCCGCCTCGGCGTCGCCCGCCTGCATGTCCACCCAGCCCAGCCCGTTCATGGCGAAGCCGTTGTCCGCTTCGATCGCGAGCACGTCGAGGTAGACGCGGCGGCACAGCTCCTTGGCGTCCGCGGCCGCCTCGGCGCCCTGCATGCCGAGGATCTCCCAGTAGGCGTCGAAGCGCAGGCTGCCGATCTCGAGCAGCGTGTCCACGTGGCGCGCATCGAGGTCGTGCGCCCTGAGCGCGAGCTGCAGCGCCTCGTCGCGCCGCCCCTGCTCGCGCTCGACGCGCGCCGCGCCGAGCCAGGGCGCCGCCTCAGGGCGCTCCGCCGCCGCCTGGTCGTAGAAGCGGCGCGCGTCCAGGAAGGCCAGGCCCGCGGCCGCGGGATCGTCGTCCCAGGCGGCCTGGCGCCCTTGCAGGAAGAGCGCGTCCGCGAGCGCGAGCAGCACGTCCGGGTCGTCCTCGCTGAGGCGCAAGGCCGAGACGAGCGTGTCCACCGCGGCCGCGGCCTCGCCGAGAGCCGCCTGCGCCCGGCCGAGCCCGAGCAGCACGCGCCGGTCCGGCGGCGCCGCGGCGGCGAGGCGCGCGAACTGTTCGAACGCCTCCTGCGCGCGGCCGGCCGCGAGCGCCGCGCCGGCGCGCGCCAGCAGGTCCTCATCGAGCACGGCCGGCGCCTTTTCCGCCGGCGCCGGCTCCTCCTGCGCGGCGGGCGCCTTCTCCTCCGGAGTCGGCCTGTCCTGCGCGGCGGCCGCCAGGGACGCCAGGAGCGCGGGCGGCAGCAAGAGGGCTGAGAGCGCCCGGCGATGCGAGGTGCGGTTCGTCATGGTTGGGCTCGTTCCCGCGGTCTGGGAAGATGTCCTCATTCCGCGCCGGAATCCTCCGGCTCCGCGGCCGCGCCGAGCAGGGCGTCGACGCGGCGCAGGAGCTCGGCGAGGTCGTCGTTCTCGGGCGCGGCCTGCTCCAGGAATAGCTTCAGGCGCCGCAGGTCGCTGAGCGCGTCGCGATCGGCGGGGGCCTTCTCCAGCGCCCCTGCCGCCTCCTCGACGCTCCTCTTCAGGAAGTCGATGTCGCGCCGCGCCAGCGCGAGCTGCAGCACGCTGATCTGCAGGTCGAGCCGGCCGCCGTCGAAGTCGCGCAGCCTGGCGAAGGCCTGCTCCGCCTCGGCGAAGCGCTCTTCCTTGGTGTAGAGCACTCCCAGGTTGAGCATGGCGTCGCCGAGCGCGGAGCGCAGGTAGGCCTCCTGCTCGGGGTCCTGGCGCGCCGCCGCGTATTGGGCCTCGCCGAGGGCGATCGCCTGCTGGAAGAGCTCCTCGGCGCGCGCCAGGTCGGTGTCCAGGTGATAGAGCAGGATCAGGCCGGTGTCGTTGACGTAGCGCACGTCGTCGGGCGCCAGCTCGATGCAGCGGCAGTACGCCTGGTACGACTCCTGGTAGGCGCCGGCGTCGCGCGCGAACAGGGCGTAGTTGTTCCACCAGCTCGGGTCGTCGGCGACGAGCGCGGTGGCCCAGCGCCAGAACTCGCAGAGCGCCCGCATGCGCTCCGCGCCGCCCCCCTCGCCGCCCGCGGCCAGGTAGAGCGCGTCGCCCAGGTTGGCGACGTCGCGCCGCATGGCCTCGCTGCCCGCGGCGTGCGCCGCTTCGATGGCCGCGCGCGCCTCCTCTGCCGCGCGCAGGGCGGCCCCGAAGTCGTCCATCTCGCCAAACACCCGGACGATGCCGACGCGGTGGAAGGCGGCGTAGCGCGCGGCGTCCGCGGCGAACTCGGGGTGAAGCAGGGCCGCCTTCTCGAAGCAGAGCAGGGCCGCGGCCAGCGCGCTGCGCGTCCGCTCGAGCAGGTCGAGCGCCTCCGGCCGGGTCGCGGCCGCGGCCGCGTCGAGACGCAGCTTGTCCGCCTTGGCGGCGAGGAGCTGGCCCTGGTAGTTCCGGCAGCGGCAGCGCGCCGCGGCGCTGAGCTCGCCGAAGGACAGCCCCTCGTAGAAGCTCGCGAGCCGGTCATAACTGAGAGCATCGCCCAGGTAGCTCCACAGCTCGGCGTGCGGCTCGTCGGCCATGGGGTCGAGGGCGATGGCGGCCTGCAGCATGCCGATGGCGCCGTCCGCGTCGCCCGCGGCCTTCCTGAGCCAGGCCAGGCGCTGGATGGGCAAGACCGAGGCAGGCGCGACCTCGGCCCAGCGCAGATAGAGGCGCTCCGCCTCGCTTCTCGCCGCGGCCGCCAGGTAGTCGTTCTCGGTGTTCACCCACTGGCCGAAGCGGCTGGCGTGGAGGTCGCCCGCCAGTTTCAGGACCGCGGCGTCGGAGAAGCCCAGCTCCACCGCCTTCTCCAGCACGGAGTCGGCCGTCTCCTCGCCCTGGGAGTCGAGCACGTGGCCGAGCAGGACCTGGGCCATGGCGTCGTTCGGGTCGGCGGCGGCCAGCTCCTCGGCCAGGCGCCGGGCCTGCTCCAGGTCGCCCAGATACCAGGCGTTCCAGGCGGCGTCGTACTTGGTCGCCTCCTGGGCAGCGAGCGCGCCGCCAAGAAGCGCGGGAACAAGGGCGATGATCGCCACGGACTTGGTGAGGGCAAACACGTCGGTCTCCGCGGGTCGTCGTTCCGGTCGGGTGACCGGTGATTCCCCCTGGTAACGAGGGGATGGGGTGCGAGTAACGCCTCCGGCTCCACCCAGCAAGCGGCGGCCCATTCGGCGGGCCTGCTCCCGCCTGCCCCGCGAGAATCGAACGGCGGCGGGGGGACGGGACGGGCGAAGCCGACTACACTACCGGCCGCGGCGCGTGTGCTCAAGGCGGGGGTGGTTCTGGACGGCGAGCCCGAGATCGTTCCCATGACGGCGGAGACGTCGATCCGGGGTCCTGACCGGATCGTGCGCCTGCAGGGGGACCTGCTGCGCGGCCACATCGCCGTGGTCGAGCGGGCGGTGGACGAGGCGTTGCTCTCCGGCGCGGACGTGCTCCTCGACGCGCGCTGCGTGGGCCGCTTCGACTCGGCCGGCGCCGAGCTCCTGGTGCGCCGCCTCAAGGCAGCGGAGGGCCGCCTGCTGCTCATGAACGCGCGCCAGGAGCTGCGCGCCTTCCTCGAGGCGCTGCCGCCGCCGGAGGTGTTCAAGGGGGAAATGACCTCCTTCCTGCGGCCGGCGGTCGCCGACCTCCTGGTGGACACCGCGACCGAGGTGGTCGAGCGCATCACCGACAAGGTGCGGCGCTTCGTCGTCCTCTTCCTGCAGTTCGTCTACTTCGTGACCGTCGGTCCGTTCCTCGGCCACCGCCTGCGCCTGGACCGCGCCGCGGGCGAGACCATCGCGGTGGGCATCGACGCCCTGCCCATCGTCGCGCTGGTGGCGGTGCTCATGGGGCTCATCCTCGGCTTCCAGTCCGCGGCCCAGCTCGAGAAGTTCGGCGGCGAGGGGCTCTACATCTTCTCGGCCAACCTGGTCGGCGTGGCGATCACGCGCGAGATCGGGCCGATCCTGACCGCCATCCTCATCGCCGGACGCAGCGGCTCGGCCATCACCGCCGAGATCGGCACCATGGCGGTGACCGAGGAGCTGGACGCGTTGCGCGTCATGGGCCTGAACCCGGTGTCCTTCCTGGTCGTGCCCAAGATCCTGAGCCTGGTGATCTCGCTCCCTTGCCTGGTGATGTTCGCCGACCTGGTCGGCATCGGCGGCGGGTTCATCACCGGCTGCCTGGTGCTGGGCGTGCCCTTCTCCGAGTACTGGGCCCAGACGCAGGAGGCCATCCACCTGAGCGACGTGTTCACCGGCCTGGCCAAGGCGGCGGTGTTCGGCATGCTCATCGGGCTGACCGGCGCCGCGCACGGCATGATGGTGCGCGGCGGCTCGACCGACGTGGGCCTGAAGACCACCTCGGCGGTCGTGGTCTCGATCGCCCTGGTGATCTGCTCCGACCTCATCTTCACCATGCTGTTCTTCCTGGGGGACGTGTGAGCGCGGACGCCGCCGATCCCGTCGTGGTCAAGGACCTGTGCGTGAGCTACGGCGAGCGAGCGATCCTGCGCGGCGTCGACTTCCGGGTGAAGAAGGGCGAGATCTACGTGCTGATGGGCCCCTCCGGCTGCGGCAAGACCACGGTGCTGCGCTGCCTGGTGGGGCTCCTGCGGCCCTCTTCCGGCGCGGTGACCGTGCTCGGCCGGGAACTGAGCAGCCTGGACGAGGATCAGCTCGACCGCTTCCGGCCGCAGGTCGGGATGCTGTTCCAGTTCGGCGCGCTGCTCAACTCGATGACGGTCGGCGACAACGTCGCTCTGCCCCTGCGCGAGCGCACCGACCTCGACCCGGCCACGGTGCACGCCATCGTCAAGCTCAAGCTGTCGATGGTCGGCCTGGAGGGCACGCACCGCCGCATGCCGGCCGAGCTGTCCGGCGGCATGCGCAAGCGCGCCGGGCTGGCGCGCGCCATGGTGCTCGATCCGCAGGTGTACTTCTTCGACGAGCCGACCTCCGGGCTCGATCCGGTCACGGCCGCGGAGTTCGACCAGCTCGTGCTCACGCTCAAGGGCGCGCTCGGCATGACCGCCGTGGTGGTGACGCACGACCTCGATTCGGCCTTCCGCATCGCCGACCGCATGGGCGTGCTGATCAACGGCCGGCTGGTCGCGGAGGGCACGCCGGACGAGATCCGGCGCGTCAAGGAAGGCCGCATCCACAGCTTCGTGAACCGGACGCCCCGCGCCGGCCAGGACGATCGGGAGGTCTGGGCGAGGTTCTTCGTCTATGCGTGAGGACGCGGCGCGGGCGGCCGCGCTCCGGGAGTGCTAGATGGCATCGAGGAAACAGAAGGTCTTCGCCGGCCTGTTCATCGTCGCCTCCGTCGCCCTGCTGGTCAGCGCGGTGGCCTTCATCGAGCGCTGGAACCGCGAGCGCGGCGAGGAGTACGCCGTGCACTTCCCGGCCGACATGTCGGTGGACGGCCTGTCGAAGGGCGCCAAGGTCAAGTTCAAGGGCGTGCCCATCGGCCGCGTCGCCGAGGTGGACCTGCTCGACGGTTCGGCGGGACCGTTCGCCGTGGCCCAGCTCGAGGTCGAGACGCGCTTCGCGCCGTTCCTGAACGCGCGCACGCGCGCGCGCCTGGTGATGGGGGGGATCACCGGCAGCTTCTCCATCGACCTGACGGACGTGGAGGAGACGGCGGAGGACGCCGCGACCCAGGCGCGCGCGGACGAGGAGTGGCGCTCGGCGGAGCGGCCGGTGATCCACGCCGAGGAGAGCAACCTGGCGCGCATCCTGGAGCGCACTCCCGAGGTGATCCAGGAGGCGCACGAGCTGGTGGCGCGCCTGAACGGCGTGCTCGTGGGCAACGAGGCGCGCTTCTCCGGCATCGTGGCGGCTCTCGACGTGCTCGCCTCCGAGGCCACGCCGCGGCTCTTGGCGGTGCTGGAGCGCGCCGATCAGGTGCTCGACCGAGCGGACGAGCGCGTGCTCGCCCGGGGAGGCGCGCTCGACCGCGCCGAGGGCTCCTTCGAGCAGTCGCTCGAGAGCCTGACGCGCGACGTGTCGCAGGCCGCGGGGCGGGTGGCGGCCGACGTCTCGCGCACGCTCGCCGCCACGGAGGAGCCGACCGTGCGCACCCTGGAGGCCGTGCAGGCGGCGCTCGCCGACATCCAGACGCTGGCGCGCGAGATGCACGACGTGCTGCGCGGCAACCGCGAGGCGTTCCGCGAGATGGTCGCGGAGCTGCGCGACGCGTCCGAGGCCGTGGAGAAGGTCATGCTGGAGCTGAAGGGCAACCCGTCCGCGCTGATCTGGGGCGAGCCCGCGCAGGATCGGAGGGCGCCATGAGGAACCGCCTGCCGCTCGCCGCCGCGCTCGCCGTGCTCGCCGCGTGCGCCACGACCGCGCCCGTCGTGCATCTCTACGACCTGGCTGCGGCGCCGCCGCCCGCGGCCGCGGCGCAGCTTCCCCTCACGCTGCGGGTCGAGCCCTTCACCGCCCGCGCCGGCAGGGACCAGCACGAGTTCGCCTACGGCGCCGCCGGCCGGCTCTACCATCACGATCTGCACCGCTGGCTGTTGCGTCCCTCGGAGGCTGCTCTGCGGGCGGCCCTCGAGGGTCTGCGCGCCGCAGGCTGCTTCCTGCGCGTGGACGGCCCGGGAGGGGGCAGCGCGGCCGACCTGGTCCTCGCGGCCGAGGTGGTCAGGTTCGAACAGGTCTTCGCCGGCGAACGCGGCGAGGGCGCTTCGGTCGCGCTCGTCGAGATCGAGGCGCGGTTGGCGCGCACGCGGGCCGAGGCGACCGCGGCGCCGCTCATCCTGCGCGCCCGCGGCGAGGAGGCAATCGGCGCCCCCGATCGCGAGGGAGACCGGCGCGGCGTGCGGGACGCCCTCGAGCAGGCGCTCTCCACGGCGATCGCCGAGCTCTGCGCGAGCGTGGCGCAGGGAGCGGCCTCCCTGGCAGAGGAACCCGCCCCGCGGGCCGCGCCGGCCGCGGCGGCCGAGATCGACCTGCGCGCCGTCGCGGGCATCCAGCCTCTGGCGCTCGCGCGGCCGGTCGTGGTGCGCTTCGGCGGGATCCTCTCCGAGGGCAGCCTGGACCGCCTCGAGGTGCTGCGGCGCGTGAGCGAGCATCGCTGCGCCGCCGACACGGACCTGCGCTGGCTGCGCCCGCCGTCTTGCATGGCGGGCGACCTGCTGCAGGACGCGCTGCGCGCGGCGCTCGGCGCGCAGGGCAGCGTGCGCCAGAGCGGAGAAGACGGGCTCGAGGTCGGCGGCGTGCTCAGGATGTTCGCGCTGGACGTGACGCGCGAGCCGGCCGAGGCGCTGGTCGAGCTGGCGGCGGCAATCGGCGGCGCGAGCGAGCTGCTCGTGGAGCGCGAACCCCTGGCGGACTCCAGTGCCGAAGCCGTGGCCGCGGCCTTCGAGGCTGCCCTGGCGCGTGTCGCGGCGCGCGTGGTCCTGCTCCTCGAGCGCGAGATCTCGGCCGCGGCGCCGGTCGCGGCCGAGCCGGAGCCGCCCGAGCAGCGCCTCGCGCTGCGCTGGCGCGCGCCGGCCGAGGTGCAGCTGCGCGCGGCCAGGGGCTCGGCGCGGGTCGCGCGCCTGGAGGTGCGAAGCGGCCTGAATCGCCTCGAGGTGCTGCGCCGCGTGAGCGAGCACGTGGTCGAGGCGGACCCCGCGCTGCGCTGGGAACGCTATCCGGGAGAGGTGGCCACGGACGCGCTGCTGCACGCTCTGCAGGAGTCCGGGGCCTTTCCCGGCGGGACCGCCGGCCCGGGCGCCGCCAGCGTCCACGACTTCGAGGTGCGCGGAGTGCTGACTTCCTTTCACCTGGAACTTCAGGAAGGAAGCTGGCGCGCCGACGTCTCCATGGAACTCGAGGTGGAGCGCCGGGCTCTCTCCGCCGAGGCCGGCCCGCGGGCCGCGGCAGGACCGCTGCGGGTGCAGGGCACGGCGGACCTGGCGGGCAGGACCGGCGAGGAAGTCGCGGCCGCCATGAGCCTGGCCGTGACGCGCGCCCTCGAGGCCGCGGTGGTCGAGGTCTCACGGGCGGCGGCGGAGCTTCTCGCCGGCGGGTGAGGCTGCCCGAGCGCGGTCCGTGCCGCGCGGGCGAGGGCGCTTGGGTGGTGATCGGAGGCAGGGTATCCTCGTGGACATGAGGTTTGGACCATCGCGGTGGGCGGCGCGCCGCGGGCGCGCGCTCCTTTGCTGCGCGCTCGCTGCTTCGCTCCTCTTCTGGGCGTGCGAGAAGCAGGACCAGATCGGGTCGATCTCGCAGTATCAGCGCGGCGCGGGCGACGGGGACGGCGGCGACGGGCGGGATCTCCCGGCCAGCGGCGTCATCACCCTGAAGGCGCTCTATCCCGGCGCCCAGCTCGGTCAGGGTGAGCCGAGCGTGAACCAGTTCGGCCCGCCCGATTCGCAGGGGCAGGGATTCCAGCAGGGCGGAGCGGCCGTGACGACGCCCGTGGTCGCGATCTTCTCCGAGTCCATGGACACGGACACGATCACGGACAAGTCCTTCATCCTCACGAGGGGAGGCGGGGGAGGAGGCGGGATCTTCGATACCATCGGCGGCGGCGGCCAGACGGTCCAGGCCTTGGTCGCGGCCGACCCGACCACCATGGGGCGCGTGGCCGTGCTCCTGCCGGTCAACGTCCTCGAGCCCGGCGTGAGCTACACCGCGACGCTCGGGTCCACGATCACGGATCTCGAGGGCAAGCCGCTCGCCGCGACCGCCGGCTCCGACCTGGGCGGCGCGTCGGGCACTTCCTTCACCTTCCGCACCGCGAGCTTTGATCAGCCCTTCGAGGTGATCGGCATGTACCCGCCGCCGGAGGACAGGAGCGCTCCGGTCGACACGATGATCTACCTCTATCTGTCCATGCCGGCATCCAAGGGCGCGCCGGCCGGGATCGATCTCTCGGGCAAGGTGCAGGTGACGCTGCTCGGCTCGACCGGTCTGATCGAGGGCAAAGTGAAGGTCCTCCCCGACCCGCGCGTGGTGAGCTTCGATCCGAAGCAGCCCTTTCCCCAGGGCGCGACGGTCAGGGTCCGGGTCCTGAAGGGCGTGGCGAGCGCGCCGGTCACGGTCGAGGGCCAGACGCTCTCCTCCACGCTGCAGAAGGACTACGAGGGGCGCTTCACGGTCAACAGCGTGCCCATCCCCACCCAGGTCAAGCTGGTGGACAACCAGCCGCTGACGGTCTAGGGCGCGGGCTTCGACGGGCGCCTCACCCAGGAGAACCTGAAGAGCTTCAAGAGCACCGTGAAAGTGCCGCAGAGCGGCGGCGGCGCCGACTCGGTGACGCTGCTCTTCTTCCAGCAGAAGGGCGCGGGCATCTCGGCGGCGCGCGGCTTCAAGAAGGAAAACACGCCGGGCCTGGTCGACTTCGACGTCAACCTGTCCAAGGGAGGCGAGACCGCGGCGTTCGCCGACACGCGGAGCCTGGAGCAGACGCTCCTGGTGGGGGCCTTCGCCAGCCGCGGCAACCTGAACTCGCCGGTGGGGCCGGCCGACCTCACCACGGTCTTCGTCAAGACCTCCCTGCCGGAGGTCACCCTCGGGCCGCCGAGCGAGGAGGGCTCGCCCTACGAGCTCCGCACCGTGCTGGCCGAGCCGGCCATCTACGGCACGGCGAGCGAGCAGATCACTTCCTTCCGCGCCGTGGTGAACGCTACGTCCTTTCCCTCGACCTTCGAGGCCCTGCAGCTCTCGGGCGTTCTTGGCGTGGCGGACGAGAACCTCTTCTTCATCACCGCGCTCGCCGAGGCCGTGTTCCCCGGCACCGAGCTCGGCTCCGCGCCGCGCTACCTGCCGCTGCCGCTGGACGAGGTGCGCTTCCAGGACTTCATCGGCAACCAGGTCATCGCCCGGCCGCCCGAGACGGGCGCTCTGCATTTCGAGGGCTCGATCGGCGGGCCGATCGGCGCGGCGCAGAAGGGCGACCTCTTGGTGCGCGTGGTGCGCGAGGACACGCTGCAGCCGCTGAAGAACGCCACGGTGCGCGTGACCGGCTTCCCCTACGACCCGCTCCAGGTCCCGGTGAAGCACAGCACCGGCGGCGACGGGGAGGCGGCGTTCAGCCACGCCCAGCTTCTCGCCTTCGGCCCGCACGTCATGCTCACCGCGGAGAAGGGCAAGTACGACCTGTTCACGCTCGCGGGCTTCGAGAACCCGGGCGTCACGGGCAAGCGCTTCGGCGTGAGCGTGGTCCTCAGCCGCACGGAGGACGCGCGCGCGCGCGTGACGGTCGAGGCGCAGAATCACGTCCCGGTCCCGGAGGGCGGCAAGGCTGCCGCCTTCTTCGCCGCGGCCTCCGGGACCGGCCTTCCGGTTGCCGCCGATCAGGCCAAGTACCTGGGCAAGGACTTCTCGGACGAGCGTTTCTTCCTGCGTTCGCTGCCGGACGCGAAGACCACGCGGGCCTCGGCCCTGCTCGACGTCGAGAAGAACCGGCCGCAGGTGATCAGCACCTTCGAGCACGACGGCCAGGCCAGCCCCATGGGCGCCTACGTGTTCTATCCGCGCTCGGTCGAGGCCTTCGGCCAGGACGCCACGCTCCTGCTCAACTACACCCTGGCGGGCGCCAACGTGTCGCAGAGCGTGGCGAACACCGTGGTCACCTGGGCGGACATCCAGGCGGCGGGGATCACCGATCCCCCGCCGGACGTGACGCGCGGCCGCCTGGTGGGCGCCATCCCGGGGCTGTGCGGCCTGCTGCCGCTCTCGTTCTCGCCCCTGCCCGTGAACCCGAACGACCTGGTCAACGTCACGCTCTTCGCGGCCATTCCCCAGAGCCTTTGGGTGAACGAGGCTGCGCCTGCGCTCGATCCCGCCTACGAGCTGCTCCTGCAGCCGGACGCCGGCCTCGGCGCCCTGCCGCCCGCGGAAGCGCTCCTGGAGCAGGCCTTCCGCTTCGAGGTGGAGGCGGCCGACGTGGACGGCAGCCGCCTCACCCGCCACCGGGCGCTGCTCGACTTCACGTACAACGTCCAGGCCGTGACCGCGCCGGCCGATCCCCCGGACCTGCCGGTCGTGCCGGTGGTTTCGGTGCAGCCGGCCACGCATCCGCCCGCTCTCACCATCGACATCGACGACGGCGGCACGCCGGACATGGTGCCCGCGGATTCGCTCTACCGCTTGACACTGCGCCACAAGAAGCACGCGCGCGCCTGGACCGTGCTCTTCTCGGCCGAGGCGGCCACCACGGTGCCCGGGCCGGTGAACTTTGCCTTCCCGGCGACCAAGGCCGACCCCTTCGACGCGGCCGGCAAGTACCTGCTCGAGGTCGAGTCGATCGAGTTCGAGGCCGGGCAGTTCGACTTCGACTCGTTCGTCTTCTCGGACGTCGAGCGCCGGCACCGGCGCCTGTCGCGGCGCGCGCTCGAGATCAACACCAAGCCATGACCGCGGTCGCGCTGCTTTCCGGCGGTCTCGATTCCACGGTGGCGGCGGCCGCCGCGGCGCGGAGCGGCGCGCCGCTCCTGCTCGCGCTCACCGTCGACTACGGCCAGCGCGCGGCGGCGAACGAGATCCGGGCGGCGCGCGCGGCGGCGCGCGCGCTGGGCGTGCGCCACCGCCAGGTCAGCCTCAGCTTTCTCGGCAAGCTGACCACCACGGAGCTGGTGAACCGCAGCCGTGCGCTGCCCTTCCTCGCGGATGGCGAACTCGACGACGCGCGCGGCGCCGCGGCCGAGTCCATGCGCGCGGTGTGGGTGCCGAACCGCAACGGCCTGTTCATCGCGATCGCGGCCGCCTTCGCCGAGAGCCTGGGCGCGGGCGAGGTGGTCGTTGGCTTCAACCGCGAGGAGGGGGCCACCTTCCCGGACAACTCGGCGGCCTTCCTGGAGCGCATGAGCGCCGCGCTCGAGCTGTCCACGCTCTCCGCGGTGAAAGTGGTTTCTCCGACGCTGGGGCTGGACAAGGGGGAGATCGTTCGACTGGGATACGAGATCGGTGCGCCGCTCCGGCAGGTGTGGTCCTGCTACGCGGGCGGGCGCCGGCACTGCTGGCATTGCGAATCGTGCAGGAGGCTCGAGCGGGCCCTGAGAGCCGCGGGAATGTGGGAGCGCTTCAACGATGAATGGAAAGCGGATGGTGTCGAGAGCGGCTAGGTTGCTGGGACGCTGGGGCGGGCTGCTCGGCCTGGGCCTGTTGGCGTCGTGTATGACGGCGCCGGCGGTCTCCACTCCCGCGCAGCCGCCTTTCACCATCGCCGAGTACGCGGCGCGCGCGCCCGTGAAGATCGCGGAGGTGCCGCCTGCGGCCTCGACCACGTTCCGGTCGGAGGACAGCCGCCGCTTCAGGGACCACGTCTACCGCCAGTTGATCCTCAAGGGCTACACGCCGCTCGCGCCGGAGTACGTGGACGGCAAGCTCGAGCGGCTGCTCGCGCGCCGCGTGGATCGCTCCGAGCGCCTGCGCGTCTCGGCGCTGAAGGACGCGGTCGAGGCCGAGGGCGCGGACGAGAAGCTCTCGCCGCCGCAGGTGGACGACCTGCTGAAGCGCTACTCGAGCCGGCTGCTCACGGCCCTGCCGGCGCGGAGATCGTAGGCGCGCTCCGCGCTTGAGCTCCTTCCGGGGTCCGTCGTAGGATCGACCACGACCCGACGCTGCCGAGCAGCGCGATCGTCTTGCTGGACGGCGACAACGACGGGGTTTTCGACCCGCCCGGCCTCGTGGACATGGACGAGTGGCACGCGCTGGGGTACGCCCTGGCGGAGGCGTGGGTCCGGATCGACAAGTAGGCGGGAGGTTCTCATCGGCCTCCTCCATGGCCGTCCGCCGAGCGACGTGATCAGCGCATGTCCCAGCCGAGGTCCGTGGCCAGGCGGACAGCTACTCCGGCGACCTCACGGTCGCAGTCCTCCCTACGCTCGAAGACGGCCCGCCGGACTTCCGGGCAGTCGACGCCGTGTTCCTCGACCATCCGCACGGCGAATCGCCGCTCCGAGCACGTTCCCCAGCGCATCGCCGCGACCAGGAGCGCCACGTCGTTCGGAGACGGGCGGGTGATGGCCAGCACGTCATCGAGCCCGAACACGCTCCAATGCTCGGCATTCCCTGGCAACCAGGCCTTCGTTCGCATCCTTCCCGCCACTTCGATGGACGCCTCGCCCTGCGCGGCGAGCAGTTGGTCCAGCGCCCTCGTCGGCATGATGGCCTCCAGGTGGCAGATCATGGCCTGCTCCCGGCGAGTGAGGGTCCGGCGGGCCAGGATGCGCGCCGCGGTCGCCTGTTGCTCGGAGAAGCTCTCGTCGTTGATCAGGATCTCGATGAGGATCCCGCGGATTTCGGGAGAGTCGAGGTCCAGCGCCTCGAGATTCCAGAGAGCGCGGAGCCAGTAGTCGCCCCAGCCGCCGCCTCCGGCCGACAGGTAGCCGCCTCGCAGGATGTCGAGCAGCCTCTCCAGCTCGGAGGAGAAGTCCTGGCCCCGCTCGCGCAGAGTGCGGATCGTCAGGCCGAGCAAAAACGCCTTCGTCGAATTGTCGTCGTCCGGTCTGGGCAGCCACACGGCGCGAACCGGGCAGGCCTCCAGCCACAACCAGGCCCACGGAACCTCCGTGCAGTGCTGCTTCACGATTTCGCGCGCCATCCAGGACGTTTCCGTGTCCAACAGTGCCGCCGCTCCGAGCGGGAACGCCGTCTCCCGGGTCGGCAGCTTGCGGTACAACTCCTCGAGGAGGGAGAGCGTCTCGTCGTCGTGGCGTTGCAGGCAGGGCACCTCCACCACGGAATCGGCCGAGTAGTGGAAGGTCCGCGCGAAGTCGGCATAGCGGCGGCGGATCTCGGCGTCTGATTCGTCGAGGTGGCAGAGCAGACAGAGAGCCTGGTGGCTCAGCGGACCGTCCGCTTGCATGACCAGTCGCAACACCGGAACTACCGCAACCCGGAGCCGCTCGTCGTGCAGGGCCATCCGGCCTACCGTACTCAGTTGCTCGTCGGTCAGCCGATCCGAACGCAGAAGAGCTTCCACCAGCGGTGGAAGATAGATCCCCAGCGCCCTGCCAAGCCCGTCCGAAGCCAGTGGCGTCCGGCTCCACGGGTCGTGGAACTTGACGTGACCGTCGTACGGGCTGACCCCCGCCAGTCGGCACAGAGTACCCAGCACCCGTGGCAGGAGCGATGGTCGCTCGAATCCTAGCGCGGCAACGAGCTGCGCCGCCGTCTCGCGCGACTCCGCGGTCCACAGATCGGCCATCGAGACAGCGAACAACCTGATCTCGACCGACGCCTCCTGGTCCGCGACCACCTCGAGCACCGCGTCGTCCCAGGCCGTGCCGGTCAATTCGCGTACTCGAATCATGGACGCCCAGTAGGTGTCGTCCGATTCGTGACAGGCCTCGATGAACGCCCGCGCCGCGCGCCGGACCTGTCGCTGGCGACTGGCAAGCGTCACGGCCGCGTTCTTGCGGCGTTGCGGGTCCTTCGACTCGAGTTCGCCAAGAAGGGTCTCGTCGTCCAGCCGGAGCCACTCCGGCGGGCGTGACGGCTGGAAGGCGAGCGGCACGCAGGGATCAGGCACGTCCCAATGACACAGAAGCGTCTGGATGTCGACGCGCGCAGCTTCGTCCGGCGTGGTCCTGCACACCTGGACCAGACGGTCGACGACGGACTGGGACCGATCATCGTGGTAGAAGACCGACCACAGGGCATCGTGATCGCGGCCCTCGGTCTCTTCTACCTGCCTCAGCCACGTGTCTACGTCGCGTCGAGCGAAGTCGAAGGCTGGAAGGACGAGGTCCGTGATCCGCTTCCAGTCCGGTCCGGTAGGGTCGGGATACTGGGCGCGCGCCGTCGCATGCAGCGCGAGTACGAGGACGGCAACTGCGCTTGCTCCGCGCATGGTGTTCTCCGACGCCTGTCGACCAGTGTCCCTTCCTCCTCGCGCAGCGGAGGTAAAGGGGTTGTAACCTCTCGCCTCGGCCGCCCTTCGCTGTCGGCGAGGGGCGGCCGGATTCTCCGCCATCAGGAATCACGAGTCCGGGGTAGGCGCATCCGTCCCCAGTAGCGCTCAGCCCACACTACTCCGCCTTTGCCTCGCCATCGTCGCGATCACACGCACCTTCTTGACGGAGCGATCGTCGTGGAACGGAACCGCCGGGAAACCGCGGGCTCGGCCAAGCGCTTGCCCTCCCGCCGCGGTCCCTGCGGCCGCTCTGTGCGGACGCGGCGAGTGGGAATGGTTTCCCACTTGGCGCCGGGACGAGCTGGGATGCGGTGGGTTCGCCTCGGAGCTGCGGCGCAGAACGTGCCTGCGGCGACCGTCCCAGGCCGGAATCCAAATGCCGAAAGGCCCTTCCCGTCAGGCCCTGCGGCCGCTAAACTCCGCCTCGAATTCGTTGAGAGTGAAGTCGTGAGGATGTGCGCCAGGCCACCGGCGTTCGGACGAGCACATGGTTCTGACGGTTGATAGCAAGGCGAAGATCATCGACGCCTACAAGCAGCACGACGGGGACACGGGCTCCGCCGAGGTCCAGATCGCGATCCTGAGTGAAAGGATCCGGCAGCTGACCGAGCACCTGAAATCCCACAAGAAGGACCATGCGTCGCGTCGCGGACTTCTGATGATGGTGGGCAGGCGGGCCAAGTTCCTCAAGTACCTGCGCGCGACCGATGAACCCAAGTACCGGGAGATCGTGCGCAGGCTGGAGCTCAGACGCTAGCCAGAACATCGTGGCGCGAGCGCACCTTCGGGCGCGACCGGGTTTGAAACGCAACCAGCTTCTGCGAGACGCCTTCGCATCTACAGGCTCGCCCGGGCCTCAAGAGGGCGGTTCGCGCGGTTCGGGGAGCAGCGTTTCCAGCACATCCCTTCACTCCTTTTCCCGCACCCGATCGCGGGGTTCGTGTTGGCGTTGTTGAAGTCGTGATGTTCCCTTCGGCTCCGGGGGGAGCCGTACAGGGTGGCTGCCGCGCCGGATGGCGGGGGCGAGCAGGGACGGGCGTCCCGCGCGACCCGCGCAGACCAGGCCGGCGGCCGGGAGGTTCAAAGAGTGTCCCGAGTGAAAGTTGAGAAGATGATCGGAGGGCAGAAGCTCTCCATCGAGACCGGCGCCCTGGCGAAGCAAGCCGACGGCGCCGTGGTCGTGTCGTACGGCGATTCTGTGGTGCTGGTGACGGCGCAGTCGGCCAAGGGACGGGAGGGCATCGACTTCTTCCCGCTGACGGTCGAGTATCGCGAGAAGTTCTCGTCGGGCGGGCGCTTCCCGGGCGGGTTCATCAAGCGCGAAGGCAGGCCATCGAACCGCGAGATCCTGACCATGCGCCTGATCGACCGCCCGATGCGGCCGCTCTTCCCGGAAGGCTACGTGCAGGAAGTCCAGATCATCGGCAACCTGCTCTCCGCCGACCGGCAGAACGATCCGGACGTGCTGGCGCTGACCGGCGCCTCGGCCGCTCTGACGATCTCCAGCATCCCGTTCCTCGGCCCCATCGCCGGGGTGCGCGTGGGCATGGTCGACGGCGAGTTCATCCTCAACCCGAAGACGGATGAGCGGGAGCAGTCGAGCCTCGACCTGATCGTCGCCGGCACGCGCGACGCCGTGGTCATGGTCGAGGGCGGAGGGAAGCAGGTCTCCGAGAAGGACGTGGTCGAGGCCATTCAGTTCGGCCACGAGGCGATCCAGGAGATCATCCCCATGATCGAGGAGCTGCGCGAGAAGGCGGGCAAGCCCAAGGCCGAGTTCGCGCCGCCGGAGGCGGACGGGGCGCTGGCGGCGCGGCTGCGCCGCGGCTTCGAGGCGCGCCTGCGCGATGCGCTGCAAACCGAGGGCAAGCTCGCCCGGCAGCAGGCGATCGACGCCCTGCGCGAGGAGGCGGTCGCCGCGGAGAGCGCGGGCATCGAGGACGCGGGCGAACTGCTGGTGCGCACCAAGGAAGTGGTGAAGGCCTTCGGCGAGATGGCCTGGCAGAACGAGCGCGCGCTCATCCTGGACAAGGGCCGGCGCGTGGACGGCCGCGCTCCGGACGAGATCCGCGCGATCAGCGTCGACCTGGGCGTGCTGCCGCGCACGCACGGCTCGGCGGTCTTCACGCGCGGCGAGACGCAGGCGCTGGCCACCGCGGTCCTTGGCACGGCCGACGCCGAGCAGCGTGTCGAGCACGTGATGGCGGACTACCGCAAGCGCTTCTACCTCGACTACAACTTCCCGCCGTACTCGGTGGGCGAGGTGCGGCCGATCCGGGGAGTGGGCCGGCGTGAGATCGGCCACGGCGCCCTGGCCGAGAAAGCCCTGGACACGGTCATTCCTTCGGCCGACAAGTTCTCCTACACGATCCGCGTGGTCTCGGACATCCTCGAGTCGAACGGCTCCTCGTCCATGGCCACGGTCTGCGGCGCGACCCTCTGCCTGATGGACGCGGGCGTGCCGATCCAGGCTCCGGTCGCGGGCATCGCCATGGGTCTGGTCATGGAGGGCGAGCGCTACCGCATCTTGTCGGACATCGCCGGCTCCGAGGACCACAACGGCGACATGGACTTCAAGGTCGCGGGCACGCGTGACGGGATCACCGCCCTGCAGATGGACATCAAGGTGGGCGGCCTCACCACGGAACTCCTGGAGCAAGCGCTGGAGCAGGCCCGCGCCGGCAGGCTGTTCATCCTGGACAAGATGAACGAGGCGATCAGCGAGCCGAGGAAAGAGCTTTCTCCCTACGCTCCGAAGCTCCGGCGTCTCTGCATCCCGGTCGAGAAGATCGGCCTGCTGATCGGCCCGGGCGGCCGCCAGATCAAAGCGATTCAGGAGGAAACGGGGGCCCACATCGAGGTGGGCGACGACGGCGTGGTCCTGGTCTCGGGCGAGACGGACGAGAGCGTCGAGAAGGCCGCGGCCCAGGTGAAGGCGATCACGACCGAGGTCGAGGTCGGCCAGGTGTTCGACGGCAAGGTCGTCTCCATCAAGGACTTCGGCGCCTTCGTCGAGCTGGCGCCCGGGCAGGAGGGGCTCTGCCACGTTTCTGAGCTGTCCGCGGACTACGTGCGCGACGTGAACGACGAGGTCCAGCTCGGCGACGTCATCAAGGTCAAGGTGATCCACGTCGATCCGACCGGCCGCATCAAGGTGTCGCGCAAGGCGGTCCTCCTCGAGGGAGAGGCGGGCGCGCCGGCCGCTGCTGCCGAGGGTACGGCGGAGGGAGCGCGGCCGGCCGAGGCCGGTCCGCGCGAGCGTTTCGACCGCGGCGGGCGCGGAGGCCGCGGCGGCCGGCCGGACCGCGGCGAGGACGCGGATCGGGGCGAGCGCTCCGACCGCGGCGACCGGGGCGGACGGCGGGACCACGGCGGCCGCTTCGAGCGCGGCCCGCGGCGTGGCGACCGCGGCGGCGACCGCGGCGGCGAGCGCGGCGGCGACCG
>JACQZJ010000055.1:0-60617 GCA_016213895.1 Planctomycetota bacterium
AAGGGCCCGCGCTTCGTTGGCGGCCGTGAGCCGGCGTGTGCGCTCGTCCAGCAGCGGCCAAAGGCTGGCCAGCTTCGACCGAAGTTCGCTGCATGTCCTCATGCCTCACGATCATACGAGAAGCAGACACGTCACGCAACCGTTATTTATTTACGCGGCCTAACTGCGCAGGGTGGCTCGGTCGTCCACTCTCGCGGCCGTTTCATCGATCTCCTTGTCACGCTCGTCGACCGCGATTCGGACGCGGAGCTGTCCGACGTGGAGATCAGGGCCGTGCCGTTCGATCCATTCGCGGATCCCGCCATCGGACGCTCCCGCTGTCGATCGGCGAGCGTATTGCTGCCGCCTCGCGACGATCCGCACCTCGAGATCTGGCGAAACGGCGTGCCGTCGCCCATCCTGATTCACCGGAAGGAACTCGAAAGCTGGGACCTCATGGCCGTCTATGCGCACGCTCCTCGCCACGCCTGGTGCCCATTCGACCTCGAACAGAAGGCCACGTCGCAGGCGGTGAGCCTGCCTGCCGCAGCCGGACTCGCCGTGACCGTGTTGAATCCGCCCGTGAGACCGGAGTCCTTCCTGCGCCTGCGCTCGACCGCGGAGGGCGAGACTCCGGGCCGGCTCATGCACGAGCAGCAGGTCGATGTCACGAAGCCTCGCATGGTCCTGGAAGACATCCAGCCGTTTCGTCTGGCGGCGAGCGTCGAGCTGGGCTTCGACCAGCCGCTGGTTCTGGCGCAGGACGTGGTCGACCTCGCTCCCGGCCAGCTCACGAGCCTGGTGCTGCACTACTCTCCTGCTCCGGAGCTGCCCGCCGCGGTCATCGTGGCGGGCACGCTCTTCGTGCCGCCGGCGTGGGGCGACGACCTCCGGCCGAGCCTGTCGCTCACGCTCGTCGATTGCGTCGCGGACGTGGAGGAGTCCAGCAGGACTATCCCGCCCGGGCGCATGCTCCGGGAGAGCACGCCCGGCATGTTCCTGTGGAAGTCGGAGCCGATCCTGCCGGGCCGGTGCCGGGCGTTTGTCAGTTGGTCCTCAGCCGCGGGACCGCAAGGATGGCAGGTGTTGATTGACATTTCGCCACAAGGCGATCCCGCGGTCCGCCTGGAGGTGCCGCCTCCGGCCGAGCTGATCGTCAACGTTTTCCTGGCTGAGAAGAAGGGCTACGGCCCTTACGGCGACCTCATGTGGTCCGCGGGGACTGAGTCCAGCGGTGGGATGAGGGGAGGCGGGCTCTTCTTCGAAGAGCCGATCCGGATGCTGGTTCCCATCGGTCCAGTGCGCCTGAAGGCAACACGCTTTGAGTCGTCGGCTGTCAAGAAGGCCGAGCGGGTGGTGCAAGTCGGCCCGGGACGGAACGAGACGACCCTCGACCTGCGGTGAGGCATCGTCCTGCGCGCGGACGGCGGCGAGCGCCTGCTGCCGCGCCGCGGCCGCTCAGACGTCCTTCTTCTCGGCCAGGTACAGGTCGGCGATCTCCTTCGCGCGCTTTCCCGTGGGAAGATCGATGCGGTTGGCCATGAGCACGACGGTCAGCCTGTCCTCGGGATAGCGGGCGATCTCGGTGCGGAAGCCGACCCAGCCGCCGCCGTGCGACAGGCAGCGCCGCCCCTTGCGCTCGCCGACGCCCCAGCCGAAGCCGTAGCTGCTCTGCTCGCCGCTGTTCAAGGTCGCGGGCGTGAACGCCTCCTCCAGCGTCTCCTTCTTCACCAGGCTGCCGCTCTCGAGCGCCTGGTCCCACTTGTACATGTCCTCGAGCGTGGTGTAGATGCCGCCGGCGCCGAACATCGTGTTGAGCGGGTGATCGTCGTTCAGCACGAAGCGGCCCGGGGCTGGCTGGTAGCCGTACGTGCGGTTCTCGAAGTGCTTCTCGGGGTGCTCGAGCACGAGCGACGCGTCCATGCCGAGCGGCGCGAAGATGTCGTCCTTCATGAACGCGGCGTAGCTCCTCTCCGCCGCGCGCTCGATGATGAGGCCGAGCATCTCGTACCCGGGATTGCTGTACTCGAAGCGCTCGCCCGGAACGAAGCGCGGCTCTCCCCACTTCTCGTACACCTTGGCGCCGTCCGCGCAGACCGGCATCCGGTCCTTGGGGAAGTGGTCCATGGCCTCGTAGTAGTCGGGCAGGCCGGAGGTGTGGTTCAGGAGGTGTCGGACCTTGATGCCGTCGCCGTAGCGCGCCTTGAGTTCCGGAATGAAGCGCGACGCGGGATCGTCGTATGCGAGGGTCCCGCGCTCGGCCAGGATCAGGATTCCCAGGGCCGTGAACGGCTTGGTGGTCGAGTCCAGCCGCGACGGGACGGCGGGTCCCATCTTCACCTTGCGCTCGAGGTCGGCCATGCCGTAGCCCTTGGCGTGGACCACCTCGCCCTTCAGGACGACCAGCACCGAGCAGCCCGGCGTCTTCTCGTTGCAGGACGCGAACAGGGCGTCGATGCGCGTGGAGCGCTCGTCCTGCGCCTCGGGCGTCTCGCCCGCGCCCGCCAGCGCGGCCCGGCACAGGCCGAGCGCCAGCAGCAGGAGCAGGAGCAGGGGCAGGCGGACCCGGAGCCCTCTCGTTCGTGGCATCGTCGCGTTCCTTCCGAGTGGATGGGTGGCAGGGCACGATAGCGTCCACCGCGCGCCGGGCACAAAGCCGTTCTCCGCCGCTCACTCTGCGTCTACGACGTCGAAGAGCTCGAGGCGGTGCCAGTTTTCCCAGATGTCCAGGCCGAGGCGCCGGACGCCGAGCCAATAGGCGTCGCTCTCGAGGGTGTGCTCGGCGAGCAGCGCCGCGATCTCGGCGCGGATGCGCTCCTCGTAGTCCGTTCGCAGTGCGAGGGTGATCGTGCGGCCGTTCATCTCGAAGGAGGCCCGCGCCGCGGCCGGCGTCTGCGGGGACAGCGCGAAGAGCCCCCTGCCTGGCGTGGCGCCGGTGGAGACGATGAGCCCATCGTTCAGGCACGAGGCCGGAGGCTCGGCGCCAGCCTCGGAGACCACGCGCAGTCCGTGCGACGGCGCGTTCAGGAGCTCGGCGGCGCGCACGCCCATCTTGACGCCGATGATCGAGTGGGCGCCGAGGTGCTCGTGCATCTCGCTGGCCAGGACCTGAGCGAACCACTCCTCTTCGCCGTTCTTGGCCACGATCGCCGCGCGCCGCGCGCGCACGTCCTCCTGCAGGAGCGCGTCCGGCAGTGCGCCCGTGGCGAGCACCGCGTGCGGCTTGGCCTGCCGGCCCCGCACCAGCAGGCGCCGGATCCCCTCCGCCGCGGCCCGCGCCTCGCGCGGGACGAACGTGCCGGGCTCCTCCGTCTCCTGGAAGAACGCGGAGTCCGTGTAGTAGAGGAAGGCCAGCTCGTCATCGAAGCTCGCGCGGCCCTCCAGGTAGTGGCGTCGCATCTCCTCCGGCTCGAGCAGGCGGCGCAGGAAGGTCTCGCCGAGAGCAGTGCCCGGCCCGAGGCGGAAGGGCTCCTCGCTCCACTCCGCTGGCTTCTGCGCCGCGTTTCCCGGGTCCACGAACTCCACGCGCAAGCCGGAGGCAAGCACCGCGGCCAGGGCCTCCGGGTCGCGCCCCACGTTCCAGCTCCGCTCCGGATCCCCGGCGCCCGAGACGATGACCTCCTCGATGCCGGCGCGGATCTCGGGCTGCACGCGCAGGGCCGCGGCCAGGTTGGTGAGCGGACCGAGCACCAGGATGACCGTCTTCTTCCCCTCGCGCAGGTAGGCGCGCGGCGCAAAAGGCTGGCCGAGGGGTGGAGCTGCCTCGGGCAGGGCCCTGCGCAGGAACTGCTCCGCGCTCGCGCGAAATGGCGGCGCTTGGCTCTCCGCGTCCGTCTGCGCGGGAGCGAACAGAGGAACGTCCGCGCGGTTGAAGAACGCGAGCAGGCGCTCCAGGTTCGCCATACCCTGCTCGCGGCCGGCCGCGCCCTCGGCGGCCACGATCGCGGCCAGGTCGATGCCCGGGAGCTGGAGCGCCATGGCCAGGGCCACGGCGTCGTCGAGACCGACGTCCGTATCGATCACCAGCGTGGGGTGGTCCTCGGCCACGTGGGCGGCCACCGGCACGACGAGCAGGAGCAAGAAGGCGGCGGCGAGCAGCGTGCGCATGGTGCGTTCCTCGGGAGATGAGCGGCGATCCTACCCGGGTCCGGCCGCAGCCGTCGCGCTCAGGCGCGGTCGTTGCCCGCGCGCGGGGCGGCCGCTACCATCTTGGCGGGAGGCGCGCTCCAGCCGGGGAGGGAGGATCCGCTGCTCCCCGCGAGGGCGATCGCCGAGGCTCGATGAAGAAGCCGGTCAAGTACGTTCTGCTGACCCTCTTCGGATGCGTGCTGTCCCTGCTGCTGCTCGAGGGTGGCCTGCAGGTCGCGGCCTTCCTGGTGACGCAGGCGGCGGAGTCGCGAGGCGCGCCTTCCGCGCCGCGCGGCGCCGGGGAGAAGGTCGTGTTGTGCGTGGGCGACTCCTTCACCTTCGGTGTGGGCGCGAGCGACGCCAGCAGGTCCTATCCGGGAATGCTGCAGCAGCATCTCAACGAGAGTCCGGCCGGCGAAGCGGGCGCCGCGGCCGCGTGGCGCGTGGTCAACGGCGGCTGGCCCGGCCGGAACTCCGCGGAACTTCTGCAGCGCATGCCGCGCTTCCTGACCGACGAACGACCTGACTACGTCTGCGTCCTGGTCGGCAAGAACAACCGCTGGAGCCGCGACGAGATGGATCTCCCTCCTCCCGCGCTCGCCGAGGGCTCTGGCGAGAGCCGCGGCTTCCAGTGGCGCCTGCGTACGCTCCGGCTCCTCCAGACCCTGTGGGCCAACCTCGGCGAGCCGGATGCCGGATCCGCGCAGCCGCGGGCGAAGCAGGACGATCCCCAGGCGAGGAAGGAAGGCTCTCGGTCCGGGCAGAAGAGCCCCTTGCTTATCCCTGAGGCGCAGCAGACCCCCGAGTTCCGCGCGTTGAAGGACGCCGGCCGCAAGCTGCAGAAGGGCGACAGGGCCTTTGCCGAGCGCGCGGCCGCCGAGATGCGGGAGCGCGTGCGCGCGCTCGACGACCTGCCGACCGAGATGCAGTACGTGATGCTGCTCGTCGGCCTGTCGCGGCAGGAGGAGCTGATCGACGAGTGCTTCTTCGCCAGCGAGAAGTACGGCAAGAGCGCCGAGCTCTGCGCGCTGGTCATCTTCCCGCTGGCGCAGCTCGGCCGCTTCGACGAGGCGCTCTCGTGGGCGGACGAGGCCTTCCGCCTGCGCGGCCCGGGCGAGCCCAAGCCCTACGCGCACCGCGCGCGCGTCTACCGCAAGATGGGGCGGACGGTCGACGCGCTGCGGGACACGATCCAGGCCTTCGCGCAGGACCGGGACCGCACCTACCTCGAGAAGGAGCTGGTCAAGCTCTACATGAGGGACGCCGCCGTGCACGAGCAGCTCGAGGAGATGGCCGGGCCGCTCGGGCTGGCGCAAGAGGACCTCGAGACGCTTCGCGCCGTGGCGGCCGCGGCGCACGCGCAGCTCCTGGCCGAGCGCGCCGGTCCGGAGGATTCCGACACGCGCGTGCGTCTCGAGCAGGATCTCAGGCACTTCGTCTCCCTCGTGCGCCAGAGCGGCGCGCAGCCGCTGCTCTTGACCTATCCGCGCAACCTCGGTCCGATCCAGCAGGGGCTGCGCACCGTGGCCGAGGACGAGGGAGCGCTGCTCGTCGACCTGGAGCCGGTGTTCGCCGAGCTGCTCGAGACCGCGGCCGAGGAGGACTACTTCATCGCCGACGGCCACTGCAATGACGCGGGCTACGCGGTCATGGCGCGCGCGGTCGCGGCCGCGATCCGGGGGCGCTGAGCCGCCGGTCGCCGCAGGAATGACGCACGTGCGTCGTTTAAATGATTGACCGGTCATTCTTGAATGATACATCATTCTACGCCATGAGGACCTCCATCGACCGCAAGGGCCTGCTGGGCAGGCTCGACGGCGCTCCGGCGGACGCGCTCGAATCCGAAACCCTCGAATGCAAGGGGTGGGACCAGGATCCTCGCCGCTGGAAGGTCCAGGTGAGGGAGACCCGAGAGGCCGTCGTGTGCCTGGCGAACCGCCGGGGCGGGACGATTCTCCTGGGGATCGCGGATGGCGCACGCACGCGGAAGGAGGCCATCGTCGGAGTTGGGGATCTCGATGCCGAGGCGTTGCGGCGTGAGATCTACCGCGGAACGGCGCCGCCGCTCCTGGTCGAGATCGAGGAGTGGGTCGAGCCCGAAGGACGGCTGCTCGCGGTTCACGTCCCGCGAGGCGTCCCTCCGCACACAACGACCGAAGGGATCGGCAAGATTCGGGTCGGGAAGGAATGTCGCCCGCTGACCGGCGCCGATCTCACACGCCTCGTCCTCGAGAGCCGCAGCGTCGATCTCACGTGGGAGGTGGTCGCGAAGGCCCGTCCCGCGGATCTGGACCCAGTACAAGTGAAGGCGCTCCGCACGCTCCTCGCCCGCGAGGGAGGTAAGCCAGCGTTGGCTGCGCTTACGTCCAAAGAGATGCTTGCGAATCTGGGGCTCGTGCGTGACGACGGAGTGAGCCTCGCGGCGATCCTTCTGCTGGGCAGGGGAGCGGCCATCGCCCGCTTCGCGCCGCAGCACGAGGTCACCGTCATCCGCTACGATTCTCCGACGCACTTCGACAAGCGCTACGACCTGAAGGAGCCCTTGCTTGCTGTTCTCGACCGCATGCAGCGGATCCTCGAGGATCACATGCGCCTCACCAGCGTTCAGGAACGAGGTTTCGGCGAGCTCCTCTTCCCGGACATCTCGTGGCTCGCCGCGCGAGAGGCCATCTTGAACGCGCTGGCGCATCGCGACTGGTTCCAGCACCAGTCCGTGTTCGTGGAGATGCGCCCTGGTCGGCTCGAGGTCGCAAGCCCAGGCGGGTTCCTCGGCGGTGTGACACCGGACAACATCCTTCGCCACCCTCCGGTCCGCCGGAATCCTCTCCTCGCCGAGACGTTCCAGGCGATCGGCTTCGTCAATCGCGCGGGCTTGGGAGTGGACAGGATCTACGAGGATCTGCTGCGCTCGGGGAAGGGAATCCCCAGCTACGAAGCGGACGAAGCGGGCGTGCGGCTGAAGCTGCCGACGCGCACGCACGAGGCGTTTGCTCGTTTCGTGGCGGAGGAGGAGCGCGCCCGCCGCCGGTTGGATCTCGACGATCTGGTCGTGCTGTGGACGGTCACCGCAAGGGGCGAGGCGAACCGCAAGTCTGCCGCCCGGAATCTCCAGCTTTCGGAGGACGATGCCAGCGACAAGCTCGCCGCCTTGCGTGGCAGAGGCCTTCTTGTCGCGCGCGGCAGAGGCCGTGGAACTAGCTACCGTCTCGCGAGGCACCTGTCGGATCTCATACGAGGCCGCGCTGCCACGGACCTCGACATCGACCTGGACGAGGAGGCAGCCCGGCTGCGCGTGCAGTCGGTTCTTGCCGAGCGCGGGTCGCTGTCGAACGCCGATATCCGGGGGATGACGGGCTTGGCGCGCCAGGCCGCGGTTCGGCTGATGAATCGGCTGCGGGATGAGGACCTGGCAAGAGTCGCAGGTCGCGGCAGATCCGCGCGATGGCTGCCTGGGCCGACTCTCGTTGGCAAGTCGAAGCGGGGACGAGAACGGGGCGGGCGCCGTTCGCCGCGGGAATAATGCACCAGCGTCATTCGAATGATTGTCTGGTCATTCCGGAATGAGACATCAAAACTGGCCGAGAGAGCCTCCGAGAGCCAGAAACTGGCTTCAGAGAGCGTAGGGGCTATGCTGGGGCAGAACGCGTCGATCCGCGGGCAGCGAAGCGCGAAGGAGGTAGACATCATGGGGTTCGAAAGCACGGGGCTTCGGCGCGGGGACGTGGTTGTCGCATGCGCCCTCGCCCTACTTGCGGCGCCGCTGCATGCGTGCGCCGGGAGGCAGGTCCAAGCGGAATCCGTCCCGGCGCCCGGGCTCACGATCACGAACGCGGACGCGTCCTGGCTGCAGGGGTTCGTCATCTACACGGGAGGCGTGTCGGGCTGGGACTCGGACGGCGAGGAGTCCGTCATCAACCTCGGGACCTCGCGCGGAGCCGTGACCCTGCGCGGTTCCGAGGCGGGCCCCATCCGTGACATGGTGAAGAAGCAGGTCGACCGCGGCCTGATCGCCGGGAGCACCGATGTCTCGCTCGAGCAAACCTCGGGCGTGAGTATTCCCGAGGACGAGACTCCCGATTGAGGCGCGGGCGATGACCAGGTTGCGCGCCGGAGCTTGGGCTTTGGCCGGGCTGCTCGGCCTGGCCGTGATTCTGCTCTTCGCGAACCGGTTCAGGCAGGAGGCCGAGAATGGCTCCTCGCCGCACGCGCAGGGGTCCGATTCCGGGGAGGCGCCGCTCGGGGAGGAGACCTCCTCGGCCTCCGAAGAGGCGGTGCACGCCGAGGAACCGATCCGCGAGGGCGCTCCGGAGGAGCTCGCCTGCGCAATCCACGGCGTGGTGTTCGACCTGCTCGGCGGCCCGATCGCGGGCGCGGAGGTGACGGCCCTCTGCTATGGCGGCCCGGACGGCTTCCTGACTGGAGTCGGACTCCCGGTCGAAAGCGCGGGTCCGCGAACCGCCGGCTCGTGCACCACCGACGACCTCGGCCGCTTTCACATTCCGCTGCCGTTCGCGGCTGATCGACACTTCGTGCGGATCAAGGCTCCCGGCTACGCGGACGCGGAGGAATCGCGCAGCTTTTCTCTGTGGCCCGGCCAAGACATCGATCTGGGCCGTTTCGGACTGAAGCCCTGCGCGCGCCTCGCGGGCCGCGTCCTGGATGTCGCCGGCAGGGGGATCGCGGCCGCCTCGGTCCTGGTGAATGGAGAGCCATGCGCAATGACCGGCGAGGACGGCGGCTTCGACATCGCTGGCTCGCCCTCGGGGCGGGCGTGGCTGCTTGCGCTGGCCGCGGACGGCGCGACAGCGCCGGAGGACGTGCTGCTCCTGCGCGTGCGCGCGGGCGAGCGGCTGAGCGGCCTCGTCCTCATCGTGAGAGGGGCACCCGAGGTTCCGCGACTGTCTCGCTCTGGGTTGCACGAGCCTCGAAGGCCGCTACGAAATGGGTCCGCTTCCCGCCGGGCGCTACGCCCTGCGCCTGGCACTTCCGGACGAGAGCTGGGGCTTCGACCACTGCGTGGTCGACGTCCCGGCCGGGGCGGTAGCTCGCGCCGACTTCGTGCTCGCTCGCGCGCTGATCGAAGGAAGCATCGTGCGCGACACGAACTCGGCTCCGCTGGGCGATGCCTGGGTCGTCTTCACGCCGTGCGAGACTGCCGGCGCGCCCGGCCTGGAGGAGCTGGGTGTCTGCGTGGTGGAAGCTGACGAGAGGGGCCGCTTCCGCGAGATCCTGCCCGCGGGGCGCGACTACTCCTGCGAGGCATCGGACCCGACCGGAACGCTCCGCGCTCGCCGAATCGTGCGGCTCGAACCCGGACCAAACGACCTGACGATCCGCCTCGTTCCCTGCGGCGAGGTCGAGGTGCGGCTCGACTCCGGGTTGGTTCGAGCGGCCGGTCCGTGGCTCGATCGCGGCGCGGCGCCCGATGTTCTCGTCACGCCGAGCGTCTTCTACGACCAGGGGAGGATGTGGCGCCTCGCGCCGGTGCGCGAGGGAGTCCACCGCGTGTCCGTGGAGCGCCTCGGGCCCGAGGGGAAGCCCGTCCTGCTCGAGCAGGAGGTGCAGGTCTCGGCGGGCGGCGAAGCCGAAGCACGCTTCGCCGCGCTGGTGGAGACCGCCCCGCCGCAGTAGGCTGGTGCGTCGCCGCCGGGAGCGGATCGCGCATGTCAGACAGCACGAATGACCCTCTGCTCGCCGACGTCGACGGCCTCGAGGCCCTCCTGCTCGGCAACGAGGCGATCGTGCGCGGCGCGCTCGAGGCGGGCGTGGCCTTTGCCGCGGGCTACCCGGGCACACCGTCTTCCGAGGTCACGGACTCGTTCGCGCGCGTGGCAGGCCGCCTCGGCCTGGTCTTCGAGTACTCGGTCAACGAGAAGATCGCCCTGGAGATGGCGTTCGCCGCCTCGCTCGCCGGAGCGCGCTCCATCTGCGCGATGAAGCACCTCGGCCTCATGTACGCCGGCGACCCGATCTCCACCATCCCGTACGTGGGCGTGAAGGCGGGCATGGTCATCGTCAGCGCCGGCGACCCCTCCTGCGCCACCAGCCCGAACGAGCAGGACCAGCGCCACCTCGGGGCCATGCTGCACGTGCCGATCCTCGACCCGAGCACGCCGCGCGAGGCGCACTCCATGGCGCGGCTCGCCTTCGACCTGTCGGAGAAGAGCCGCCTGCCGGTGATCCTGCGCGCCACCACGCGCGTGTGCCACTCGCGGGCCGCGATCCGCTGCGGCCGCCTCGGCGAGCGCACGGTCGCGGGCTTCGTGCGCGACCCCAAGCGCTACACGCCGATCCCCGTGAACGCCCGCGCCATGCGCCTGGAGATCCCCGGCAGGCTGGAGGCGGCGCGCGCTTTCATGTCCGAGGCCGGGCTCTTCCAGCGCACCGGAGCGGGGCGCCGCGCCGTGCTCGCGACCGGTGCGCCGGCGGCCGTCTGCCGCGACATCCTGCGCGAGGAAGGGCTCCAGGACAGCGTGGTCCTGGCGGTCATGGGCGGAGTCCATCCCCTGCCCGCGCCGGAGCTCTGCGCCCTGCTCGCCGAGGTCGAGACGCTGCTCGTGGTCGAGGAGCTGTCGCCCTTCGTCGAGGACGCGCTTTGCGCGCTCTGCCACGAGCACGGCCTGCGCACGCGCATTCTCGGCAAGCGCAGCGGCCACCTGCCGGTGGAGTTCGAGTATTCGCCCGCGATCATCCGGCGCGGCCTCTGCGCCGCCCTCGGCCTGGAGGTGCGCGCGCCCGTTGCGGCCAAGGCCCTCGACCCGGTCGTCCCGCGGCCGCCGAACCTCTGCGCCGGCTGCCCGCACCGCTCGACCTACTTCGCGGCGCGCGCGGCCTTCGGCAAAGAGCACCTCTACTTCAACGACATCGGCTGCTACACGCTCGGCTACGGCGCGCCGCTCGACACGGTCGACGGGCTCTTGTGCATGGGCGCGGGTTTCACGCTCGCGGCCGGGGTGGCGCGCGTGACGGGGACGCGCACCGTGGGCTTCGTCGGCGACTCCACCTTCTTCCACTCGGGCATGGCGCCGCTTTTGAACGCCATCAAGGAGGACGTGAACATGGTCGCGGTCATCCTGGACAACCAGGTGACCGGCATGACCGGCTTCCAGGAAAGCCCGACGGTGAGCATTGCGCAGGGCGCACCCGCGCGCAAGGTCTCCATCGAGGGCGTGGCGCGCGCGCTCGGAGCGCGGCACGTGGAGACCGTGCGCCCCTCCGACCTGGCCGCCACCATCCTGGCCTTCGAGCGGGCGCGCGCCGCCTCGGGCGTGAGCGTGATCATCGCCGAGGAGCCGTGCCCCATGTTCCTGGGGCGGCTGAAGGGCGGCGAGCGGTCCCGGCCGGCCGTGTACACCGTGGACCACGAGCGCTGCCAGACGTGCGGCCGGGAAGGGTCGGGCCAGCGCTGCCAGCAGCCCCGCACCCTCGGCCAGGAGCGCAGCATGGCGCGCAGCCGGGCGCTCTGCGCCAGCCCCGAGGGCGCGTCCTGCGACGGCGGAGCGCGGCCCGCGCGCGTCGCGCCCTGCGCGCTCGCCTGCCCCCTCGGGCTCTGCGTCCAGGGCTATGCGGCGCACATCTTCGCCGGCCAGTATTGCTCGGCGTTCGAGCTCATCGCCAGCCGCTGCCCGCTGCCGCACTCGGTGTGCCGCGTCTGCCACCGTCCCTGCGAGACGACCTGCGTGCACGCCGCGAGCGGCGAGCCGGTGGCCATCAACGACCTGAAGCGCTTCGTCGCGGACTGGGCCGCGCGCGAGGGCGTCGAGGAGCGCGCTCCGCCGCGGCCGAAGCCAAACGGCAAGAGCGCGGCCGTGGTCGGCGCCGGACCCGCGGGACTGGCCGCGGCGCACGACCTGGCGCTGCGCGGCTACGAGGTCACGCTCTACGACGCGGCGGATGCGCCGGGCGGCCTGCTGCGGAGCGGCATCCCGCTCTTCCGCCTGCCGGTCGAGGCGCTCGAGCGCGACGTGGCGCGCATCCTGGCCCTCGGCGTGCGCTTCGAGGGCGGCAGGAGGCTCGGCCTCGACCTGAACCTCGACGACCTGCTCGCCAGGCACGACGCCGTGCTCGTGGCCCTCGGCGCGCACCACGCGCTCGGCCTCGGCGTCGCGGGCGGCGAAGCGGAGGCCGGCGGCGCGCCGCGCGTCGTGGACGCGCTCGCCTACCTGGAGGAGGCGCGCGCCGGCCTCGTGCCGCGGACGGGCGAGCGCGTGGCCGTGGTCGGCGGCGGGAACGCGGCGATCGACGCGGCGCGCACGGCGCTCCGCCTCGGCGCGCGCCAGGTCACGATCGTCTACCGCAGGCGCCGCGAGGAGATGCCCGCGCTAAAGGACGAGATCGCCGAGGCGTTGCTCGAGGGCGTGGAGCTCTGCACGCAGCTCGATCCCGTGCGCCTCGTGCAAGCGGCCGCGGGAGCGCCTTGCGGCCTGGAGTGCGCGCGCACCGAGCCGGGCGAGCCGGACGCCTCGGGCCGGCGGCGGCCGCTGCGCGTCGTTGGCTCCGAGATCCTGGTCGAGGTGGACCAGGTGATCACCGCCGTGGGCCAGGCGCCCGAGACCGAGACGCTCCGCGTGGCGGGCGAGCTGCTCGCGCGCAAGAAGGACGGCAGCGTCGAGGTCGATCCCGAGACTGGGCAAACCTCGCACGCGCGCGTCTTCGCGGCGGGCGACGTGACGCCTGGCGAGCGCACCGTGACCAGCGCCATTGCCGCGGGACAGCGCGCCGCCTGGGGCCTGGACGTTGGCCTCCGCGGCCGCGCGGCCGCTGATTTGCGGCCGCCGCCCCAGCTCGCCGCCGCCGCGCGCGGGGCCGAGCAGCCGCACCTTGCGCGCGTCGATCGCGCCGCCCGCCGCCGGCCGCCGGAGCTCTCCGTCGAGCGGCGCGGCGGCTTCGACGAGAACGTGGGCGCATTGAGCGAGAGCCAAGCGCGCGCCGAGGCGGGGCGCTGCGCCGTGTGCGGCATGTGCGGGAACTGCCGCTCCTGCCTCGACCTCTTCGGTTGTCCCGCGTTCTACCTCGAGGAGGGACGGATCGAGATCGACCCGCTCCTGTGCAGCGGCTGCGGCGTATGCGCGGAGTTCTGTCCGAACAACGCGATCGTGCCAAGGAGCGAGCCGTGACGCGGCCAGAAGCGGGGCGCGCCGCCGCTGCCGCGCGCCTGCGCATCCTGATCGTCGGCGTGGGCGGGCAGGGCGTCTTGACCGCGGCGCGCCACCTCGGCGAGGCCTGCCTGCGCACGGGACACGAGGCCGTGCTCGGGCAGCTCCACGGCATGTCGCAGCGCGGGGGCAGCGTCGAGTCGACCGTAGTCGTGGGCGGCGCGGAAAGCTCCTTCATCGAGGAGGGGGAGGCGGACGTGGTCCTCGGCCTGGAGCCGCTCGAGACGCTGCGCGCGCGGCCGCGCATGCACGCACAAACCAGGGTGGTGACCAGTACGACGCCGGTCGTGCCGCACCTGCTCTCGCAGATGGGCAAGCCCTATCCGCCCCTGCCGGAGATCCTCTCCGCCATCCGTGCGGCCGCGCCCGACCTGACCACGCTCGACAGCGCGGCCATCGTCCGCCAAGCGGGGGCGCGGCGCGCGCTGAATGTCGCCATGCTCGGGGCGCTCGCCGCTCTCGAGGTGCTGCCGTTTCCCGCCGCGGCCCTCTGGAGCGCGGTGGCGGCGCGCACGCCCGAGCGCTTCGTCGCGGGCAACCGCCGCGCCTTCGAGCTGGGCGGGGCTGCGGCCAAGGCGCGCACGTCCCCCGCCCCCGGGAGGCCCGCATGCTGACGCGTCTCAAGGTCTCGGGCTTCAAGAATCTGGCGGGCGTCGAGGTGCGCTTCGGCCCGTTCACCTGTGTCGCGGGCGAGAACGGCGCGGGCAAGTCCAACCTCTTCGACGCCATCCTCTTCCTCGGCGCACTGGCCGAGAAGTCGCTCCTCGAGGCGGTCACCACGGTGCGCGGCGAGACGCGCGGCGCGGACGCGCTGCGCGTGTTCTCGCACTCGTCCCGCCCGACGCCGGCGACGACCTCGGGCAGAGCGCGCGCGCCGCCACGACGCTTCTGCGCTACTCCTTGACCATCAAGGCGCGCGCCGCGGGCGCGGGAGCGATTCCACGTCTCGAGGTCGTCGACGAACGCCTGGACTACGTGCGGCGCAGCGGGCAGGGCCCGGTGCTGCCCTTCGCGCGCGGCAAGAAGGCGTGGCGCGACTCCGTGCTGCGCGGCAAGAGAACAAGCCCGTTCATCTCCACCGAGCAGGCCGGCGGCGAGACCTTCATCCGCGTGCACGAGGACAGCGGCCATCAGGGGCGCGCGCGCAAGGTCAAGGCGGACGGGCTGGGCCGGACCGTGCTTTCCACCTTGAACACCGCGGAGACTCCCACGGCCCTGGTCGCGCGGCGCGAGATGCAGTCCTGGCAGCTCCTGCAGCTCGAGCCCGCGCGCCTGCGCGGCCCGGACGACCTGAAGGCCGGCGCGCGGCTCGGCCCGGACGGCCGCGGGCTCGCGGCCACGCTGCAGCGGCTCCTCGCCGTAGACGGCGGCGCGGCGGCGGGCGCGGCGCGCGCGCGCCTGGCGCAGCGCCTGCTCGAACTCAACGACGACGTCGAGGACGTGTGGGTCGACCGCGACGAGGGGCGCGAGGCGCTCACGCTCATGGCGCGCTCGCGCGACGGCGTCGAGTTCCGCGCGCGCGACCTCTCGGACGGCACGCTGCGCTTCCTCGCCCTGGCCGTGCTCGAGCAGGACCCGACCTGGAGCGGCCTGCTCTGCCTGGAGGAGCCCGAGAACGGCATCCATCCCACGCGCCTGCCGGCCATGCTGGAGCTGCTCGGCGACATGGCCGCCGACCTCGACCGGCCCGCGGGCGCGGACAACCCGCTGCGCCAGGTGATCGTCAACACGCACAGCCCGCAGGTGGTCGGCCTCGCGCCCGACGACTGCATGATCTTCGCGGGCAGCGAGCCGGGCCTGGTGCAGGGCCAGCGCATCCGCTCGCTTTCCTTCCTGCCGCTCGACGGCACCTGGCGCGCCGCGGGCGGGGCGGCGCGCTCCGTGTCCAAGGAGGCGGTGCTGCAGTTCCTGAACGTGCTGCCGGCGGTACTCGAGGAGGAAGAGGGCGCGGCGCAGAAGGGCCGCGGCCGCCGCCCGCGCGTAGCCGAGCGCGACGGCATCCGGCAGATGCTGCTCTTCCCGGGTGAAGAGGCGCCTTGAGGCATCGCGGCGCGACGCCCGGCGCGCGCCGCGTCACTCCCGCCGGATGCGGCCGTCGTCCGTCACGTCGTCGCGATGCGCCTCGAGGCGGCGGAACATGTCGCGCAGGTTCGAGAAGCCGCCGATGGTGAACCAGACCATCACCACCGCGCCCGTGCCGAGCACGAACCAGGTCCAGCCGCGCCACCAGGCGAGCCAGGTCTGGTCGGAGACGCTCGCCACGACGTTGTAGGCCGTCCCGGCGAGGAACACGGCGGTCCAGAAGAGGGGCCAGGAGAGCGTGACGAACGTCACCCACTTGTCCCTGCCGCTGAACTCGTTGGTGAAGCCGAGCTTCTTCAGCCACGAGGCGTGCTCGGTCCCCTGCTCCACGCGGTCCTCCTCGACCTCGTAGCGGCCGCGGTGCAGGAGCTTGTCCAGGTCGAACTCGCGCCGCGGGCCGAGCAGGGAGACGAGGACGTAGGCGCCGATGGAGACGGCGATGGCGATGAAGGTCATGACCTGGCCGGTGATCCAGGGGTTCTCGTGGATGCGAAGCGCGCAACGTGCGAGCGGCGCGAGGAGGCTCCCCGGTGCGCAGGCGGCGAGCCATTCGCCCACGAAGTCCTGCTTGACGATGATGCCGAAGCCGCTCGTGGTGAGCCCGAGGACCATCGCGCTCCAGGCCGCGGCCGTGGTGCCGCGCTTCCAGTAGAGGCCGCCGATGATGGCCGAGCCGGCGCCGCCGACGAAGACCGCGCCGGTCAGCGCCAGGAACATGGCGATGTACTGGCTGGGCTCGTACCAGGCGCTGAAGCAGAAGGCGAAGACCGCCACCCCGCAGATGGAGGCGCGCAAGAGAGCGAGGTGCGCGCGCGGCGAGAGCGGCTTCTTGCGGAAGGGCAGGATCACGTCCTGGACGAAGATGGCTCCCCAGGAGTGCAGGTAGGTGTCGTGCGTGCTGATCGAGGCCGCGAGCATGGCCGCGCAGAACAGGCCGAGGAGCCCAGCGGGCAAGAGCACGGCGGTGGCGTAGGGAGTGCGCAGCTCGGAGCGCAGTGCGTCGGTGGGCAAGGGCGCGAGCGCGTCGTTCACCACCGCCGCCTGCGCGGCGTACTCGGGGTGATGCATGAGCGTGCGCACGCAGATCGGCAAGACGATGGTGATGAGCATGAGCACGCGGAAGCGCCAGCCGTTCAGGATGTTCGCCATCTGCGCTTCGTGGGCGTTTCTGGCCGCGGCGTTGTAGCCCTGGTCTCCCTGCCAGGCGCGCATGCCGTAGAAGAGCACGACGACGCTGATGACCCAGTACCAGACGTTGAAGTTCTCCTCGCCCTGCAGGCGGAAGGGGTGGACCATCGATTCCCCGGCGGCGGGCGCGGAGAGGAGCGTTTCCGCGACGTGCTCCCAGGGAATGGCGATGAGCAGGAAGAGGATGACCGCCAGGAAGACCATGTGGGCGAAGATCCCCTGCAGGAAGTCGGTCACCATCACCGCGATCTGGCCGCCGAGGAAGACGAGCAAGAGGGCGATGCCGAGCAGCACCGCCATGACCAGGGGCAGGGTGGCGAGGGTCAGGCCGAAGAGCTGGAAGTGTTCCGGCAGGCCGGCAAGCGCGATGAAGAAGCGCGCGCCCACGCCCGGGAAGATGCCGTAGTTGATGATGCCGGAGATGAAGGCCACGACGCCGGCGAAGACGCGGAAGCGCTTGCTGTAGCGCATCTCGAAGAACTGGGCGAGGGTCAGTGCGCGCGTGCGGCGGAAGCGGTACACGACCCAGCCGGTGAGCGCGATGACGATCATGGCCGGGCCTTCCAGCAGGCCCCACCAGATCGACGTGTAGCCCACGTCGTAGTTCTGCTGGAAGTACCAGACCAGGGTGATGACCCCGAGCTGGGCCATGTTGAACGCCACCGAGATGAGGTAGCGGCCGGCGCAGCGGTTGGCGGCGAGGAACCCCGAGACGCTCTTGCTGAAGCGCCGGGTGCGCGCCGCGGCCGCTGTCAGGACCGCGAGCAGGCCGGCGACGATCGCCCAGTCGAGAAGCCCGAGGTTCATGCCGGGCTCTGCTCCGGCGGCGCGAGGCCGATCTTCAGGGTGAGGATCTCGAAGGGGCTCAGGGTGACGGCGGTGGCGCGCGACTCGGGCCAGTGCTCGAGCGCGGCCACGGGCAGGTTCCAGTTGAGCCGCAGGCGCGTCAGGCCGCCGTGCCGCTCCACCAGGCGCAGGATCAGGCCGGCGCCATTTTCGGCCGGCTTGAAGCAGGCGATCTCGGCGTCGCCGCCCTCGCGCACCGCCAGGCGGAAGGGCGCGCGGCGCGTTGGCTCGCTCGCCCCGGCCGGATCGGGCGCGCCGGGCGGCGCGGCGTCGCGAAGCGGCAGCACGATGGGCGGTTCCGCCAGCTCGTCGGCCTGGCGCGGGACATGGGCCGCGCGCCAGTCCCCGCCGTGCGGCATGAGCCCCAGGCGGAACTCGTGCTCGCCCCGGTCCGCGGTGGGATCCGGGAAGTTGGGGCTGCGCAGGAGCGTCAAGCCGAGGACGTTCCCCAGGCACGAGCGGCCGTACTTGCCGTCGTCGAAGAGGGCGAGCCCGAGGCCGGGCTGCGAGAGGTCCATCCAGCGCTGTCCCGGCACCTCGAAGCGCGCCTCGTCCCAGGAGGTGTTCTGGTGCGTGGCGCGCAGGAGGTGCCCGAACTGGATGCCTGAGGTCCAGTGCCGCGCGCGCACGTTGGCCGCGTTCAGCGTCCTCAAGACCGTGCGCTCCTCGCGCCAGTCGATGCGCCACTCGATCTCGACGCGGCGCGCGCCCGCGTCGAGCACGTAGCGCTCTACGATGCGGCTCGAGCGGAAGCGGCGCAAGACCTCGAGCGCACCGCGCGTGAGCTGGTTCAGCGGGCAGAGCGCGCCGCCCGGGAAGACAGCGTTGACGGCGAGCGGCGCGGCTTTCTCGCGCAGCTCGGCGATGCGGCCGGCGTCGTCGAGCGTCAGCGAGAGGTGCGCGTTCGCGAGGGTGCGGCGGCCGACCGACACGGCGGCGCCGCCCTCCGCCTCGCGTGCGTTCGCGGCGCCGAGGAACGCCGCGGAAAGTGCGGGCAGATCCTCGATGAGCGCGAAGCGGCCGCCGAGGCGCGCCACTCCGGAGCGCGAGTGCGAGCAGGGGTTGAAGACGAGAAACGACGCGTTCTCCTCGCCCGCTTCCGCGGCGAGGGCGCGCGCCGCGGAAGCGAGGGCATCCTGCAGCTCCTCCTCGAGGTGGGCGTAGGCCGCGCGCGCGTCGTCGTAGACCGCGGTGATCGAGGAGCCGGGCAGGATGTCGTGGAACTGGTGCAGGAGCACGGTCTTCCACAGGCGGTCGAGGCGCGGCAGGAGGGCGCGCGCCGTCGCGCTTTCCGGCGCGGCGGCGAGGAGCGCCTCGAGGGCGCGAAGCCGGCGCTCGGCCCGGGCGTTCGCGCGCTTCAGCCAGCCTTGCGTCGTGAGCGTGCCGCGGTGCCCTTCCATGTACAGCTCGCCGTCCCACACGGCGAGGTCGCGGCCGCTCTCCGCGCGCGCTGCGTCGCGCGCGGCGTGCAGCGCCGTGCAGAACTCGTCCACGCGCCCCTGCTCCACGCGCGGCAGGCCCGCGACCTGGGCCGCGACCTCGGCGCGAAGGGCGGACTCGGCCGTGGGGCCGCCGCCGCCGTCGCCGAAGCCGAAGGGCTGCAGCCAGCGCGGGATGAAGAGCGGGTTCGCGGCGATGGGGGAGTCGTCCTTGCGGACGATGTGGTCTTCGCCTTTCCGCAGTTCCTCGGGCTGCAGCGAGGAGTTGTAGTTCATGCCCGGCGTCAGGTGCGCCAGCACCTCGCTGCCGTCGATGCCGCGCCAGCGGAAGGTCACGTGCGGGAAGTCGTCCCGCTCGCACCAGGCCATCTTGTCGGTGATGAACGTGTCGAGCCCGGCGAGCGCCATGATCTGCGGCAGCGAGGCCGGGAAGCCGAAGGTGTCGGGCAGATAGAGGAAGCGCTGCCGGCCGCGCTCGCCGAAGCGGTCGCGCCAGTAGGACGCGCCGTGCAAAATCTGGCGCACGAGCGCCTCGCCCGAGGGGCAGTTGGCGTCGCTCTCGACCCACATGGCGCCGCCCGCTTCCCAGCGCCCTTCGGCCACGCGCTCGCGCACGCGCGCGAACAGGGCGGGCGCGTCCTCTTCGCAGAAGGCGTAGTGCTGCGCCTGGCTCGCGAGGAAGTAGAGGCCGGGGAAGCGCTCCATGAGTTCGAGCACGTTGGCCCACGACCTCTGGATCTTGCGGCGCGTCTCGCCGATCGGCCAGAGCCAGGCGGTGTCGATGTGGGCGTGGCCCACGGCCACGCAGGTGGTGGCGGGCGCGCCGCCCCGGCCGGCGAGCAGAGCCTCGAGGAGGGGCGCAGCGCGCTCCAGGCCGCGGCGCGGATCGGCGGCGGGCATGAGGTTCGTGATCTCGCGCAGGCCGCGGATGAGTTCGTTCGCGCGCGCCGAGCTCTCGGGCAGGCACAGGGCCAGGCGCCGCGCGAAGTCGTACTGCTCGCGGAAGCGCCATAGAACCGGATCGACGGCGACGAGCTCGCAGCATTCCAGCCGGCCCGGCCGCTCTTCGCTCCAGCGGCGCATGAGCTCCGGGTGGTGCCACCAGAACATGGTCACGCCGAGCGGCGCGTTGCAGGCTGCCTCGATCAAGCACTCGATATCGGCGCCGCCCTGCGCGCAGGGGAGAAGCAGGCAGGTGTCGCGGTTCTCGTCGAAGCCCTGCTTCCGCGCGCCCTGCCACCAGAGAAGCGCCTCGGTCCCGCTCGAGAAGCGCAAGGCCACCGGCCAGCCCGCCATCTCGGGCGGGACCTGGCCTCGCACCTTGAACCAGGCGGTCGACCAGGCCGGGCCCCAGCGGAAGCCCGGCGCGACCGGCGTGTACGCGGCCTGCTCCGCGAGCGCGAGCGTGACGCGCTCGGGCGTCTGGAAGACCTCGACCTGCAAGGGCGCGCGGAGCGGATGGACAGCGGGCGCGAGCACCTCGTTGCCGAAGGCCTCGAAGCGTAACGCGGCGAAGTCGCGGTCGGAGATGCCGATCATCGCGGGAGTGTAGCAGAGCACTCCGCCGCCTTTGCCCGGCGCACGTTCCGATGCGCGGCGCCCCGGCCGAATCCTGGACGGCGGCCAGCGAAACCGGTGCTCTTGCCCTTCCCCTTCGCTACACTCGTCTGCAAGTCAGGGATTACCATGCTGGCGATGGCGCCTCGAGGAAGACCGTTCCGTCCAGCCCTGCTTCGACCGGCTCCATGGGAAGCGGAGAGGCCAGGGGGCGGGGCCAGCATGGCCCTGCAGTGGGGTGTACCGGGCCACGCGCGCCTACCTGGACCGGGCGACCGGGGAGCGGCGTCGCCAACACCTGCTCGAGACCGTCCTACCGCACGCGGTGCGGCTCGCGGTCCCGGCCGCCGGCGTTCCCAGGCGAGCTACCTGCTACACACAGCGTCCTTCTCTCGCCGAGCGCTTCCTGGACCGCGGCCCAGCCTGCGCCGTCAGCCTGCCGGACCGCCTGCTTGGATGCTGGACGCCACGAAAACGGGACATGAGAAGCTGGCAAGGGGAGAAGACAGGAAGGCCAGGAAGCGGCCCGAGCGGGAGCAGATGCACCGTGAGCATGACTTCGACGACCCGAAAGCCGCTCGAAGCTCGGACACGGTGAACGAAGCCCCTCGGTCGTTGCGGCAGATGTCCGAGGCCAGCCGGCGAATCACATCTCGCAGCAGCGGGCGAACGCCCGCCGCTGAGGGCAGGAGCTGAACCATGCGGAATCCACGAACGCGCGCAGCCCGCCGCCTCTGGAATCGGAAGGCACACGCCCGCTGCGATCTCGGCATACGGAGAACAGGATGACCAGACACATCTCCGGAGAGCGCAAGACCGCATACTACTTCGGCATGGGGTTGATGATCCTGGGCGGGATCCTGTTCGCCTCCGCGTTCGTGACGGTCGCCATGAGCGTCGGGGACTTGCCGAGCTCTCAGCCAAGCATCGAGTCGATGGCGTTCCGAGCCTTCGGCGGCATGGCTCTTCTCATAGTGGGCGGGATCATCCGTGGAATCGGAGCCCGAGGGCTGGCCGGTTCCGGGATTGTCCTGGACCCAGAGAAGGCGAGGCAGGAACTTGAGCCCTACCTCCGCATGGCGGGCGGAATGGTCAAAGACGCCTTGGACGAAGCCAACGTGAATCCTGGGGGACGACCGCAGAAGGTCGTCATGATCAAGTGCCCAACCTGCGGCAAGCTGAACGAGGAGGACTCCAAGTTCTGCCAGGAGTGTGGAAAGGAGATCTGAGCCGAACCACGGCATGCAGCGGACGGCGCTCCGCGCCGCCGCTGACGCGGACCGTTATCCGGCCAAAGACCAGGTTTGATGAACATCCTGTTAGGTTGGCTGAAGAAGATGAGAGCCTCCTTCGGAGCGGTTGCTTTTAGCGCCACGTTGGCGGATGCTCTTCTTTCAAGAGAGCTTCTATCGGACGATCCATTTGTGATCGGCTGGGCCGTGGCGTGTCTTATGGCGCCAACGGTAGTCTTCGTCTGCTGGGCCTTGGGAAGTACCCACCTGGTGACGTACTGGCTTGTAGTGCGGTTTGCCATGCGGTGAGCAGTCTTGATGGTCGAGGTGACTGAGCTTCGGTCCGCCGGTGAAGGACGTTCGGGTAGGTCGACACCGCGACTCACGCGGCGGATGAGGAGGCAGCTGTCGTGGTTCTATTGAATGTCGGGATTCCGTTCTTTCAGACGGATCCGCGCGCCATCGCCATGCTGCTCGTGCCCGTTATTGCCGTCGAGGCCATCGTCGTTCGACGTCTGACGAGAATCCCGTGGGGAAAGGTCGTAATCACGGGCGTGGTTGCCAACGCCTACACGACGCTCGCCGGATACCCGATTGGATGGGTGTTCATGCGAGGCATCCGGGCTTTAGCTGGTCACAAGTACTACGGGGGCTCTTGGTTTCAGTTCCCTTGGGACGAACTGGTCAACTCCGCCTTCTACGACACGTGGCTGTCGCAGTCGATGGGCAGCTTGGCCATATGGGCGGTCTATGCCGGTGCACTCCTGCTCCTGGTGCTGACCTTCCTTTTCTCGGTCTGGATCGAGACGCTCGCATGCGCTTCCATGCTTAAGCGACCTGTCGCAGAGCTTCGGGTGGCTATTAGGAAGGCCAACCTCCTTTCCTACGGTCTCCTCGCGGTGCTGATGATCTGGCTTGGAGTCGCCAACGCGATTCAGGTCACGGGTTGGCAGACTGATCACAAGCCCTTCGGTGAGTCAGAGCCGGTGATGCTGGAGTCCCACTAGCGACGCGGGACCCAACATGCCGGTGCACCTGAGGAAGGCGCCGCATGCGCGGCGCCGTCGCAGGTGAACGGTGGTCGTTGAGGCGGCGAGGGAACGCGGGTGAATGAGAGGCAGATGATGGCGCGAATCGGCAGGAATGAGGCTTGCCCATGTGGCAGCGGGCGGAAGTTCAAGGTGTGCTGCGGTGGGGCTTCCGAGGGCTCTCGTGCGGGCGGCCGCGAGGGTTCAGGGGGTCTTGGTGAGGTCGGCGTGACGGGAGCCACGGGCGGCAGCTTTCGATTCGAGCCTGGGAGCTACTTTCTCGCGGGAGCGTACTTGCCGTCGATCGCGTGTCTCAGGCCGGATGGTCGGGTTGAATGGGCGTATCACTTCGTCCTCGTCATCCCTGGTGCGGTTCGCGATGACGCGGAGGTGGCGGCGCTCGAGGCGACGGAGCACCTGGTCGACGCGTTTGAGGGCGGCGCCGTGCCCGAGACGGTTGCGTTGCGACTGAGGAGCGCCGGGTACGTGAGCGTCACCCACTTTCGCGTGGTGGGCGGGGGCTCACGGCATGGTGAAGGGTTCGTGCCGGGAGTGAGTGAGTGCGACTGAGGACGGTTCCGGGTCGGGGAGCAAGACGCGGCGGGCGGCGCCTGGCGCCGCCGCTGATGCTGAGCGCTAGGCGGTCATGATGCCCGGATTGGAGACGAAGGAGATGTCGGCGAAGGCGAGACAGAGGCCCCTGACCGCTGTTCAGAAGCGCTACCTTCGGTTCATCCAGCGGTACTCGGCGGCGCGGGGCGTTGCGCCGTCATTCTCGGACATCGAGCACGGACTGTGCGTCACGTCACCGTCCGCTCATCGGATGGTCCTGACGCTCGAGAAGCGGGGTGCGCTGGGGCGCGTGCCCGGACGCGCTCGCTCCCTGCAGCTTCTGCTGCCGCCCGAGGCGTTCGCTGAGGACTCTGGAGAGCCGGCCGTCCCTGAGCGAGGTCATGGGTATCTGCGCAATGCGCTGCGGCAGGCGGTCGACGCGGGCACCGCGGGGCGTCATCTCGCAGTTGCCCTCGGGATTCTGAGGCCTGGGTCGGAGAGGCGGCGGCCCAGTGCGGGGTACCGCGACCTGGGTCGGCGTCTCCGGCCGGTGCTCGTGGCGCTCGCGAGCGCCGGTGTGCTTCTTCGGGACGGCGACAGGTACAGGTGGAACGATGAGTACTCGTCGGGGAAGGCCGGGCGCACGGGGCGGGCGTGATCGCGGTGTCGTGCGGGCGCCGGCAGGCGTTACCGCGGCGAGGATGGTGGCGACGGGCGACCCGAACTGGTGCAGGGGGATGTTGGATCGGTCCCTTCGGCGCGGCCGTGGGTGGGTTGGCACGAGGCTGCATGTCGTGATGGTGCGCGGTGCCGAGGAGGTGGAGCCGGTCTGCTGTGCATCTTTGACGTGGAACGCTGCGTCTCTGGGAGGGTGCTCGCTGGAAGGCAGAGGAGCGGTGTCGGAAGGCAGCCAAGCGATGATGTTCGACCTCTGCGTCGAGCGGAATGGGAGAGTCCGGCGGCGGTTGGGGAGGTCGGCCGGGCTGGCCGCACGCTGAGCGTTTGCGCGGCAGAGGCGCAGGCGCATCTCGCGGGCCAGGAAACGGTGATTGCGGTCATGCAGGATTCGATGACGGCCGTTGGAGGTAACTCCGGTCTGAAAGACTGACGGTCGGCTGGGTGTTCGCCGGTGGATTCCGGGTTGTTCCGCGCTGGCGAAGCCGTGAGAACCGAAAGGGCGGTCGTAGACGCGTACGTCGTGCTTTGGTCGGAAGAGGCCTGGGACCGTGTCGGGGCTTCTTCGCGCGCTTCGCTGCGCGGACGCGGCTCGCGGTCAAGTGGCAGGCGCGGCGGCGACCCGGGGATTCGGGAGGTGCGTGTCACGCGCGACGAGTTCATCTCGATCGCCCTCAAGTCGGGAGCCACCCCGGCCGATCAGAAGGACGGTTTCCCGCCCCTTCGCCAGAGGAACTGTCGCATGCGGCCGCCGGTTACCATCCTGAACGACACGAATGGCTGCCCCGGCCGGGCGACGCTCGTCGTCTTCGGCCACTACCGTGGCGGCACGTCGATGATGGCCGGCCTGCTGCGGATCTTCGGGATCTTCATGGGCGACAGGGTCGAGTTCGGCAGCAACGAGGATCTGACGCTACGTTCCGCCTCGGCCGCGGAGGCCGTCCGCATCATCCTGGAGCGCAACCGCGCCCACGACCTCTGGGGCTTCAAGGACCCGGGCGTCTACGACCGGATCCACGAGTGGTACCACGCGCTCCGAAACCCCCGCTTCCTGTGCATCTTCCGCGACCTGCTCGCGTGCGCGCACGGGGAAGTGCTGCGCGGCCCGTTCGACGACGTCTTCCTCGCCATGCGGGACAAGCAGGAGCGCCAGTCACGAATGATGGCCTTCCTCCAGGTCCTGATAGAGGAGAAGGTCCCCGTGCTGCTCGCGAGCTACGAGCGCGCGCTGCAGAGCCCCGGCCCGCTGGTGGACGCCGTGGCGCGGTTCATCGGCTTCGCGATCGACGAGGAGACCCGCGAAAGAGCCGTCCGCTACGTGGTGCCGGAGCGGACGCACGGCGAGCCGTCCCTCCCCAAGCTGTCGGACGAGGAGACCCGGCGCATCGCGAACGGCTGGAACGCCGACCTGGCTCGGCGGACCGGCTGCGTCGTGGACGGTTGGCGCGCTGAAGACGACGCGTGACCTGCAAGGCACGAGCCCGGCGCGGGCAGACTTGCCCGACGTCAACCACTCTTCCCCATCAACGACGACTACACCTCCCCGCCGCGAGGGTGCGATTCCGGCGCGGTGGAGTTCATCCGGGGGGAAGGCGTTGACGGTGGGAGGGACGCCACCATGCCGAGGGGGAGCCGTGCGAAGGAGGTTGGGGGGCGTGGGGGGAAGGGGCTGAGCAGCTTCCCACAGGTTCTCGGGCTGTGGAAAACGAGCCGTGAGACGGCCACCCCTTCGGCGCGGTGCACTCCTTGGCCGTGGGCTACGGCGGAGGCGGCGGCTCGACGTGGTCGTCTCTCATTGCTGCCCCGTTGGGCTTCACCTTCCACCTGAACGTCGTCTCGGTCCCGGCAGCGTTCGCGGCCGAGGTCACGGAGCCGCTGACGCTCGGCGTCTGCGCCGCTCCGGCAGCCGCCAGGATCAGGACCGCGGCGCACCAGGCCATGAGCCGGCGTGGAACCGGCGGAATCCCTGGCGCCGGGCGCACCGGCGCGGGTTTCAGGCGCGGATCCTCCGGCGCCGGACAGGCCGGTTCCTCGCCAGGCACCTGCCGGTCGCGGAGGTACCATGAGATAATGGGGTCCGCAGCGGAGCGAGGACGGCTGGAGGGCGGCGCATGGCGGCCGATGAAGTGATGCCTTTGCCTCGGTGGTTCGCGGGTTGCCTGGTGGCGGCGGCGCTGCTGGTCCTGGCGGGCGGGGCGTGGTTCTACTACGGCCAGAGGAGGGAGGTGCGGGACTCGGTCGCAAGGAACCTGATGGCCATCGCGGAGCTCAAGGAGGAGCAGATCGCGGCGTGGCGGCGGGACCAGTTGACGGATGCGGCCCTCCTGCGGGACGATCCGATCCTGCGCGAGAGCACGGCGCGCTTCCGGGCGGAGCCGACTGCGGAGAAGGCGCGGGAGTTGCGCGGGCACTTCGGCGTCCTGGCGAAACTGCACGACTATGCCGACGTCCTGCTCGTGGACGCAGAGGGGACTCGGCTGCTTTGCCTGACGGAGCCCGGCGAAGGGCACGTTTCGGACGGAGCGGCTCTGGCGGAGGCTCTTCGCGCCCGCGAACCTGTCTTCTGCGACATTCACGTCGAAGGGGCGGAAGGCAGCCCGCACGTGTCGGTCGTGGCGCCCTTGTACGCGGACGCGGAGCGCCGTGAGGTGTTGCTCGGTGCGCTCGTTCTGGTCAGCGATGCATCGCAGTTCCTCTACCCGCTGGTGCAATCCTGGCCGACGCCGAGCGAGAGCGCGGAGACCCTGCTCGTCCGCCGCGACGGCGACGACGTCCTCTTCCTGAATGACCTCCGTCACCGGGCCGATGCGGCGCTGAAGCTGCGCATTCCGGTGACGCAGGTGGATGTTCCAGCGGTCATGGCCGTGCTCGGCCGGCGGGGCCTGGTGGAGGGCAAGGACTACCGCGGCGTGCAGGTCGTGTCGGTCTTGCTGCCGATCGCCGAGTCGCAGTGGTTCATGGTGGCCAAGCAGGATGCGGAGGAGGTCTTCGGCGAGTGGCGGTCCCGCTCTCTGCTGATACTGGGAACGCTGGCGGCGCTGCTCTGCGGTCTCGGCGCCCTCGGGCTGGTGGCGTGGCAGCAGCGGGAGAAGGCCAGCTACCAGGCGCTCTACCGCGCAGAGGCTCGGCTGCGCGCGGCCGCGGAGCGGCACAGCGTGACGCTGAGGAGCATCGGCGACGCCGTCATCGCCTCCGATTCCCAGGGGCGCGTGGAGCTGTTGAACCCGGTGGCGGAGACGCTGACCGGGTGGCCCGAGGCGGAGGCCCGGGGCCGCCCCTTGGAGGAGGTTTTCCACATCGTCAGCGAGGAGACCGGGAGAGTGGTGGAGAACCCCGTGGCGAAGGTCCTGCGGGAAGGCGTGGTGGTCGGGCTGGCGAATCACACCCTGCTCGTCGGCAGGGATGGCAAGGAACGGCCCATCGCGGACTCGGGGGCGCCGATTCGCGACCAGGAGGGCGCGACCGTCGGGGTGGTGCTGGTCTTCCGCGACCAGACGGCGGAGCGCGCGGCGGCTCGCGCCCAGCGAGAGAGCGAGGCGCGGTACCGGCGGACGTTGGACGGGATGCTCGAAGGCTGCCAGATCATCGGTTTCGACTGGCGGTACGTGTACATGAACGCCGCCGCGGAAGAGCACAATCGCCGGCCGAAGGAGGAGCTGCTCGGGAAGCGATGCGGGGACGTCTGGCCGGGCATCGAGGAGACGGAGGTGTTCGAGAGGATCCGGCGGTGCCTCGAGGAGCGGGTTCCCGCGGGAATGGAGAACCTGTTCGTCTTTCCCGATGGCAGGTCAGGTTGGTTCGACCTGAGGATCGAGCCGGTGCCCGAAGGGGTCTTCATCCTCTCGATGGACGTCACCAAGCGGAAGCTCGCGGAGGGGAGGCTCAGGCACTTGACCGACGTTCTCCGTGCCATGCGGGACGTGAACCAACTGATCGTGCACGAGGACGATGCGGAGACGCTGGTGGGGAGGGCCTGCGAGACCCTGACCGAGACCCGCGGCTATCGCTCCGCGTGGATCGCGCTGCGGGACGCGGCGGGAGGCCTGATCGTGGCGGCGGAGTCGGGGATCGGCGAGGCGGTGGCCCCGCTGCGCGAGGCCGTGGCGCGCGGGGACGGGCCCGGGTGCTGCCGGGAGGCGCTGGCGGCGCCCGGCGTGGTCGTGACGCACGGTGCGGACGTGAACTGCGTCAAGTGCCCCTTGGCGGGCACGTACCGCGACGCGGCGGCTCTGGCCTGCGCGCTGCGGTACGGCGAGCGAGAGTACGGCGTGCTCGTGGTCGCCCTGCCGGCAAACGTGTCGGACGATCCGGAGGAGCAGTCGCTGTTCGAGGAGCTTGCGGGAGACATCGGCTTCGCCCTGCACGGCATCGAGATGAGGGCCGAGCAGCGGAAGGCCGAGGAGACCGTGCGGGCGATGTTCAACGGCATCTACGACGGCATCCTGCTGGCCGACCTCGAGACGCGGCGCTTCCTGGACGCGAACCCCGCGATGTGTCGGATGCTGGGGCGCTCCCTCGAGGAAGTTCGAGCGCTGTCCCTCGGCGACATCCACCCGGCGGAGAGCGTCGAGGCCGTGGCCAGGGAGTTCGACCGCCAGGCGCGCGGGGAGATGGCGCTGGCGACCAACATCCCGGTGCTCTGCAGCGACGGGAGCGTGTTCCCGGCGGACGTCAGCAGCGCCCGGCTGGAGGTGGATGGCCGGCGGTGCATGCTGGGGGTCTTCCGCGACATCACGCCGCGGCTCCGGCTCGAGTCGCAGCTCCAGCAGGCGCAGAAGATGGAATCGGTCGGCCGGCTGGCGGGCGGGGTGGCGCACGACTTCAACAACCTCCTCATGGGCATAATGGGTTACGCGGAGCTGTGCCGGGGAAGCGTCGCCGCGGACCACCCCATTCGCGAGTGGCTGGATGAAATCCTGCGGGACGCGCAGCGGTCGGCCAACCTGACGCGGCAACTGCTCGCCTTCGCCCGCAGGCAGACGATCGCCCCGAAGGTGCTGGACATCAACGACGCAGTGGCCGGCATGCTGAAGCTTCTCAGGCGCCTGATCGGCGAGGACATCGTCTTGACGTGGGTGCCGGGCGCGACCGTGTGGCCGGTCAAGGTCGATCCGGGCCAGGTGGATCAGCTGCTGGCCAACCTGTGCATCAACGCGCGCGACGCCATACCGGGCGCCGGGCGAATCACCATCGAGACGGGGAACGCGACGATCGACAGGGACTACTGCGAGGTGAACACGGAGGCGAGGCCCGGCGAGTACGTGCTGCTGGCGATGAGCGACGACGGCTGCGGCATGGACCGCGGGACGCTCGCTCACATCTTCGAGCCCTTCTTCACGACCAAGCCGGTGGGTCAGGGCACGGGGCTCGGACTGGCGACGGTGTACGGCATCGTCAAGCAGAACGATGGGTTCGTGAACGTCTACAGCGAGCCGGGAAAAGGCACGACGTTCCGCATCTACCTCCCGCGGCATGAAGGGTCGGCTGGCGCGAAGGGGGCGGCGGAAGGGCTGCTGGCGACGCAGGGCGGCACGGAGGCGGTCATGCTGGTCGAGGATGAGAAGAGCGTCCGCGTGACCACGGCCCTGTTTCTACAGGTGCTCGGCTATACCGTCCTGACGGCCGCGAGCCCGGATGAGGCCCTGCGGGCGGCGGCGGAGCACTGCGGCACGATACACCTGCTGATCACCGACGTGGTCATGCCCGGCATGAGCGGTCGTGAGCTGGCCGCGAAGCTCCATGAGACGTACCCGGACATGAAGTGCCTGCACATTTCCGGCTACACGGCGAACGTCATCGCGCATCGAGGCATCCTGGACGAGGGCGTGCACTTCCTGGCCAAGCCGTTCACCCGCGACGAGATCGCGCGGAAGGTGCGGGAGGTGCTGGACGGTGGGTAGAGACGGGGCCGCGGCTACGATGCCGGCGGAGGTGACGTGATGAAGAGCATGGCTCTTCCGCTGGTGGTTCTCGGCGCGTGCTCGCTCATGCAGGGCGGCGAGAGCGGCGATGGGCCGTGGCAGGGCGACGGCGGGCGGCAAGGGTACGTGTGCCTGCGCGCGGCCGAACGGCCGGTCATCGACGGCCGGCTCGACGACGCCTGCTGGCGAGGCGCGCCGTCCACCCGGGACTTCGTGGACATCCGAGGCGGCGGCCTGCCCGCACCCCGCTTCGCCACGCGGGCGAAGCTGCTCTGGGATGACCGCTGCCTGTACGTGGCCGCGGAGCTGGAGGAACCCCACGTCTGGGCCACGCTCGCCGATCGGGATGCGGTCATCTACCACGACGACGACTTCGAGGTGTTCATCGATCCGGACGGCGACACGCACCGCTACGTGGAGCTGGAGGTGAACGCGCTCGCGACCGAGTGGGACCTGCTGCTCGCGCGACCGTACCGGGACGGCGGCCCGGCCATCGACGCGTTTGACCTCGCCGGACTCGAGACCGGGGTCTTCGTGGACGGCACGCTGAACGACCCGGGCGACGTGGACCGCGGCTGGAGCGTGGAGATCGCCATGCCCTGGGAGGCGCTCGCGGACGTGGCCGGCGCTGCGGCGCCGCCCGCGCCGGGCGACACCTGGTGGGTGGACTTCTCCCGCGTCGAGTGGCGGGTGCGCGTGGAGGACGGGCGGTACGTCAAGGAAACCGACCCCGCTACCGGCAAGCCGCTCCCGGAGGACAACTGGGTCTGGTCGGCGCCGGGAGTCGTGGACATGCACCGTCCGGAGACGTGGGGGCTGGTGCGCTTCTCGGCCGTGGTCTCCGGCGAGGGCGAGGAGGAGTTCGTTCCCCCGGACGACCTCGCGGCGCGCCGCCTCCTGCGGCGCATCTACGACGCGCAGCAGGCCTCTTTCCGGGAGAGCGGCTTCTACACCCTGAGCGCGGCCGCGCTCGGCATCGACAACCCGGGGCTCGCGGGATGGCGCTGGCCGCCGCAGATGTGGCGCACGCCTTCCCTGTTCGAGGCGGTGCTGTTGCGGGAAGGGGGCGGGCGCCTGCACATCACCCAGGACGGACGCATCTGGCAGGTCGCGGAGTGACGTGATGCTCGCGCGGTCCCCGGCGAACCCCATCCTCACGCGCGCGGACGTCCCGCCGATCCCGCCGCGCCTGGTCGATCCGACCTCGGTCTTCAACCCGGGCGCGGTGCACTTCCGCGGCCGCCACCGGCTGCTCCTGCGCGTGCAGGCGCGCTCGCGCGAGACCTTCCTCGTTCCGGCCGAGAGCGAGGACGGCGTGCGCTTCACGGTCGCGCGGCGCTTCGTGGAGCTGCCCGGTCTGGAGCGCGCCGGCCGGCCCATCTACCACGTCTACGACCCGCGGCTCACCTGCGCCGGGGACGACTGCTACGTCCTCTTCGCCGCGGACACGGACGGCGCCTGCCTCACGGGCGTGGCCAGGACGCGCGACTTCGAGCGCTTCGAGCTGCTCGGGATCGACGCCGGGCAGGACACCCGGAACGCCGTGCTCTTCCCCGAGAAGGTCGGCGGCCGCTTCCTGCGCCTCGAGCGGCCGAACCGCCCCCAGGCGCCGGGCGAGCCCCCGTCCGGGGACGAGATCATCCTGGCCGAGTCGGAAGACCTCGTGCGCTGGACGGTGGTCGGACCGGTGCTCTGCGGGCGGCCGCACTACTGGGACGAGAGGATCGGGTCCGGGCCGCCGCCGGTGAAGACGCGCGCCGGCTGGCTGCACCTCTACCACGGCGTGGCCACGCACTTTCAGAGCGTGAGCATCTATCAGGCCGGCGCCGTGCTCCTCGATCTCGAGGACCCGGCCAGGGTGCTGGCGCGCACCTGGAACAACATCCTGGAGCCGCGCGAGAGCTACGAGCTGGTGGGGCAGGTGCCGAACGTCGTGTTCCCGAGCGGGATGATCGTGGATGCGTTCGACGCCGGAGGCTTCGCCCTGCCGGAGGCGCGCGTGCTCGTCTACTACGGCGCGGCCGACACCTGCGTCGGCCTGGCCACGAGCACGGTGGAGCGGCTCATCGCCGCGTGCCGCGAGGGTGCGTAGCGGGCCGGTGCGGCGCGACCTTCAGCTATCCACGCTCCAGAAGCGGTAGGGCGCGTCGAGCGCGCGGCGGTCTTCCCGGTTGTAGCCCCAGAAGCACTGCGGATACTGCACGCGGTCCCGCATGCCGTTCTTGTCGCTGTACTGGTCGCCCTTCAGCACGGTCAGCACGACCTTGAACTCGAGCACGACGTTGTTCAGATGCCGGATCGCGAAGGGAAGCGGCATCCCCCCCCCCCCCCCTCTCTCTCTCTCTCCGTACTGTCCGGGACGGATCACGTAGTGCAGCTCGTCCCAGCGGAGCATCCCGGCTATGCCCGTGAACCAGAGATGGGGATAGAGGATGAAGAAGTGCTCCCACTGCGTCTCGGTGTAGTAGTTCACGTGCCCCATGAGGAAGCCGATGTTGTTCCTCGCGTGCGGCACCCAGATCTCGACCTTCGCGCCCTCGCGGCCCGTGCGGATGATCTCGCGCAGGATCGGAGTCGGGTCGCGAACGTGCTCGAAGAAGTGGCTGGAGAAGTACGCGTCCACCGAGCCGTCCGGGAAGGGGAAGCCCTCGCGCTTGTAGCCGCCGCAACCGATATCGACTCTGAGTTCGCTCACCGTTTCCAGGCTGCTCCTGTCTGAAGCATGGCTGTCTCCGCGCGCGGGCGCGCGCCGCAGGAAGGACGCGCCGGGCTCCTGCGCGGAGGCTACGCCAGCCCCGGACGCGGTCAAGGAAGTTCGGCGAGCGGCCCGAGGCGGCGCAGGCGGCGCGGGAGGGGAGAAGGGGCCTCCGGCGTGGTAGCATCCCCGCCCGGTTCGTGCGCGTTTCCCCGTGACCGAGGGTGATCGACCGTGAAGAAGGCGACAGCGGCCGACGCGGCAGCCGCGGTGCGGTGCTTCGAGATCGAGGGCGAGCTGATGCAGGTCGCGCCCTACGAGCGCGGCCACATCCACGACACGTTCATCTCGGTGTGGCGGCAGGAGTACGGCGTGCGCCGCTACCTGCACCAGCGCATGAACGACACGGTGTTCCGGGATGTCGCCGGGCTGATGCGGAACATCGAGCGCGTCACCGAGCACGTGCGGAAGAAGATCGCGGCCGAGGGCAGCTCCTGGTTCCGCACCCTGCGCCTGGTGCCGGCGCGCGGCGGCGGCACCTCCTTCGCGCACTCGAGCGGCCCCTGGCGCACCTACCGCTTCATCGAGAACACCGAGAGTTTCGACCAGTGCCGGGGCGAGGAGCAGGCGCACGAGACCGCGCTCGCCTTCGGCCGCTTCCAGCGCTGGCTCGCCGATCTCGACGTGAGCCGGCTCGGCGAGACCATCCCGCTGTTTTTCAGCACGCCGCACCGCCTGCGCCAGTTCGAGGAGGCGGCAGCGCAGGATGCCCCGGGCCGCGCCAGCGCGGCGCGCGCCGAGATCGAGTTCGCGCGCGCGCGCGCCGCCATGGCCAACGTGATCGAGGAGCACTTGGCCGCGGGCCGCTTCCCGCGGCGCGTGGTGCACGGCGACACCAAGCTCAACAACGTCCTCTTCGACCGCGACTCGGGCCGGGCCGTGGCCATCGTCGACCTCGACACGTGCATGCCGGCCTACTCGCTCTACGACTTCGGCGACCTGGTGCGCTTCACCGCGGCTACCTCGGCCGAGGACGAGACCGACCTGGAGCGCGCCGGCATGGATCTCGGCCTCTACCGCGCGCTGGTCGAGGGCTACCTGGAGGGAGCGGGGGACTTTCTCTCCGCGCAGGAGGTCGAGCTCATGCCCTTCTCGGCGCGGCTCGTGACCTTCACCATCGGCTTGCGCTTCCTCGCCGACTTCCTCGCCGGCGACGTCTACTTCAACACCACGCGGCCCGCGCAGAACCTGGACCGCGCGCGCGTGCAGTTCCGCATGGTGCGCCACATGGAAGAGCTGGAGACGGAGATGGCGGCGGCCGCGCTCAGCGCTCCGCGCCGACCTGGAGGTCGATCGCCCGGGAGGTCATCGTCCCGAAACGGCCCGTGACCTCGGCCACGAGGCGGATCGCGCCCGAACCCGTTGTGTAGAGGCGCCACGCGCCGTCCTCGCGGCGCTCGACGTATCCCTGGCCCGGGCCGCCCACGATCCACTCCACGTGGTAGGGTCCGCCCGCCGGGTCCTCCACGGCGAGGTCGAGACGCAGGACCTCGCCGGCGCGGCACTCGAAGCGCTCCGCGGCGAAGCTCTGGATCGCGGGCCGCGGCAGGGGCGCGTCCTCGGCGAGCGGCGGCTCCTCGGCGATCTTCTCGTCGAGGGTGCGCGCCACGAGCGTCAGGTCAGGACGGGGAGTCTGGCGCGGGTCGTCGGCCAGGATCCTCACCGCCACGTTGGCGCGCGCGAACGCGATCCAGGACATGGCGCCCTCGCCGGCCGCGGACAGGCCGACATAGCCCGCGTCCCCGACCGGCGCGCCCAGGTCGAGCGCGCGCGGCGCGGGATCGACGGACGCCAGCGTGGCGAGCCAGGTGAGGAGCAGGCGCTGAGCGTCCTTGGCGGTGTCGCATACCACGGCCTCGACCGTGAAGGGAGGCAGCTCCTCTTCCGCGCCCGCGTAGCGCCGCTCGATCGTCTCGCCCGCGGCGCGCAGCGGCTCGCCGCGGTACCCCTGGATGTCGATCTCGCCCAGGGCCAGTCCGGCGCGCCGCGCGCTTTGCGGCCATTCCGCGGGCGCGTACAGCTCAGCCGCGCGTGCGAGCTGCGCCTCGAGGCCGGCCTCCTCCGCCGGCTCCTGGGCGGCCAGGAACGGCGCCGCGCAGAAGACCCAGAGGGCGGCCGAGACAAGGGTCCCGCTCAAGGTGATTCGGGTGCGCTTCATGGTCTCGTCCTCGCTCTCACTTCAGCTTCGGCAGGGTTTCGACCGTCTTGCTGACGTTGTTGCTGGCCGCCAGGTACATGTAGCCGCTCGTGCCCGTCCAGATGCGGTCGCAGTTGTAGCCCGGCGTGCCCGGCAGGGTCGTGGGGCTGCCGTCCTCGTCCACGCACATGCAGGCGTCGGAAACATGCGTGGCGTTGTCGCGCGTGATGATGTGGTGGTAGCTGAACGCGTGGGAGGAGCCCCACAGGTTCAAGGTGTAGCCCGGGCAGCCGATGCCCCAGATGGCCTTCAGGTTCATGTAGCCGAGCATGACCATCTTCACGTTCGTCACGCCGACCATGGCGATCATCACCGAGCTGGTGCCCGCGCAGTCGGAGCAGTTGACGTACTTGCCCTTGGCGTGGTTGTTGAGCAGCGCGGAGAGGTCCATGGTCGTGGTGCCGAACGAGTAGTAGTGCGTGGCTCCGCCGTCTCCGCCCATGATCGGGCAGTCGTAGCACACGCCCTCGATCGCCGTGGGCAGTGCGCCTTGCTGGCCGAAGATGCCGAGGACCATCACCTCGTTCGTCGTGGCCTGATTGAGGGCGCGCTTGACCAGCCCGATCCTCCACGTGTTCAGGTACTCCGCGACCTCGACCCAGGGGCCGCTGTACTGCGTGCCGCTCGCGCCGCTCGCGAACTGCGGGGCGGCGACGATGGTGTAGAAGCGGTGCGCGGTGGCGAAGGAGCCGGGGACAGCCAGCCACTCGGCGGCTCCGGTCGCGCGGTACTGCCAGCGCCAGGTCACGTCCACGTCGCTGCGCATGGCCTCGTTCGGCAGGGCCGGGCCGGTGAACTCGGCCCTGCTGCCGGGCGCGATGGACGTCACCGTGCTCGTCCAGGCGCCATCCCCGTCCTCTCCGCGCGCGCGGATCTCGTAGCCGGGGACGGGGTAGCCCGCCGGCACCGCCGTTCCGGTCGCGGCCGACGTGCCTTCCGCGCCAAACGTCAGCTCGAGGATCGGCTGGGTGTTGATCAGGTAGCAGAGAGGGTAGTTGTACTCGTCGTCTTCGTAGTTGGCGCCTTCCATGACCGGCTCGTGGGTCGCGGCGTGGACCGGCACGGCCGGGCGGGGCGAGCCGTCGTTCAGGTCGAGGTCGGAGACCTCGCCAGTGTCCTTGATCGACAGATACTCGTGGATGGCCGGCGTGGCGTAGAAGGCGTAGGTCGTGGCCTTGCGGAAGTAGACCATCTGCCATTCGTTGGTGCCGCCGTTCGGCCGCGCCTCGATCTCCGTGATGCCGAGGCGCACGATGGTCACTGGGTAGAGAAGCGGCCCGCTGCCGCTGTCCGGAGCGCTGATGCGGACCGTGTAGTCCCCGGGGTCGACGAAGACGCCCGTGCCGTTCCTGCCGTCCCAGAAGAGCTTTATGGCGCTCGTCGAGCCGTGCACCACGCTGTCGTTCAGGGTGCGGATCACCGCGGCGCCCTGCAGCACCTCGGCGATCACCCGCCAGCGCCCGCTGGCCGGCTTCAGGAAGTAGCGCAGGTGGACTCCGCCGTGCGCGAGCTTGGGATCGGCGATGCGCGTGCTGGCCCCCTGAATGAGCCTGCCCGTGACCTTCTTCGGCAGCGCCTGGCCAAGGCCGGGCGAGGCGAGGAACGGCAAGAGAGCGGCTGCGCCCAGCAGGGCTCGGCACGAGGCGGTCCCAAGGAACCTCCGAGACGTTTCTCTCACGTCAGCCTCCTTTCCAGGCGGCGCGATCGCGGCTCTGTCTGGCAGCGGCTTTGGGCCGGGCGGCAGCGGTGGCGGACAGGCCCGGACCTTGCAGTCCAAGAAATAGTAGCAGATGAAAGGGCCGCTGCGAAGGCGGGATTCCCCGCCGCGCGGTCGCGTCCCGCCCGATCCCGGGGCGGGTCAGCCGAGCGAATCGAGGAGCTTGACGATCTCTTCGCGGCGCGCGAGGAGCGATTCCATCTCCTGCAGGGCCACGATCGGGGGATCGTTCGCCGGGTGCGCGCGCAGGTCGTCTTCGCAGAGGTTCGTTTGCCCGCTCGCCAGATGCGCGAGGTCATCGGCGATGCGCACGAGCGCCGCGTGCTGTGGCTCCTGCGGCGCCGCCCTGGGATCGTGGTGAAAGCGCACGGCCTCGGCAAGCTGCGGCGTGAGCTGCCAGCTTCCGATCAGGTCTGCGCCGACCTCGCAGTGGAACTCCACGGCGAGCGCCTCGATGTCCTCCCTGGGAATCACGAGCATCCTGCGCGCCTTGACGCCCATCCGCGCCTTCAGGTCGACGATGGCCTGCAGCAGGACCGGCTTGCCCACGTCGTGCAGCAGGCCGCAGAGGAACGCCTCGTCCGCGCTCCACCCGCGCAGCCTGGCGATCTCCTGGCTGAAGGCGGCCGTGGCCACCGAGTGGCGCAGCATCTCATGCACTGGCTCGTCGAAGCCCGCGACCTTGAACACCCTGCTCTCGCAGGAGACGAGGATCGCGATCTCGCGAATGCGCGCGAGCCCGAGCCGGCTCAGGGCCTGCTGCAGCGAGTCGATGCGCGCCGCCGCGCCGTACAGAGCGGAGTTCGCGATGCGCAGAACGTGGCCCGTCATGAAGGGGTCGCGGCCGATGACCTCGGCGAGTCGCGCAAGGTCGCAGTCCTCGTCGAAGCTCGCGGAGATCACCTGGTTCGCGGCGTCGGGGAGCACCGGCAGCTCGAGCCTGCCGGCCTCGATGAGGCGGATCAGGTTCTCGCGCAGCGCTTCGGGAAGAAGGTCGGTCGTGCTGTCCGGCGTTCCCAAAGGCGGTGTCTCCACCTATGATTGAACTCGGTTTCCGAGGCGGACGGTTCGACTCCGAGGGAGGCGAGCCTTGGTTCGCATACGGCGGTTTCCGGCCTTTCCCCTATCGGCGATCGCCGCCCCTCGCTTTGAGGCGCGCCAGGGGGCATTCCAGCGCGGCCTGGGAAGATCCGCGCCTCCACGTTTTCGACCGGGTGCGGCGCCTTGCCGCCGTAGCGCGGCACCCGGGGCAGGGGGATCGCGTTCTTCTTCATCGGCACGGGCGCTGCTTGCCCGGCGCCGCTGTTCTGGGGCTGCCCGATCCTGGTGGCGCCGATCCCCGTGATCATCGGGCCGATCCCGGTGCCCGCGGGCGGAGGCTTCACCATCCCTGCGGCCATTCCCGGAGGCTTCGGCGGCCTGGGTGTGTCCGCGTACCTGCAGTGGATCGTGGCAAGGCCCCTGCCTCTCGGAGGCTACCAGACCACGCAGGGCCTGGAGATGACCCTCGCGGCGCCGTGACGCCAGAGCGGCGCCGGCTGCATCGCCGCCAGAATACGACTGATCAGTTCAGGCGCTTCTTGGTCCTGATCGTGCCCTCGAGCACGGCACCGCTGTTCGACAGGTGAAGGGTTCCTTTCGCCCGCTTCAGGTCGAAGAAGGAGCCCTTCTTCCTCTTTTCTTTCAGGGTGAGGGCGATGTGCGCGCGCGGCTCGCCCGTGGCCACGCGCGGCCGCTGGTGGCCGCTGAAGAGCCGGAGGGCCTTCTTGGGGTTGTGCTGCTCGTAGCCGTGGAAGACGACCGCGCCGCCTTGGAACGCTCCCGGGCCAGCATCGAGTTCGAGGTAGACGACGATGTCACCCGGGAAGTACGAGAGGATCCCGCTCCGCTCGACCTTGCCCGCGGCGCCCGAGAGGCTGCCCTTGATCTCGACGCGGAAGCGCCAGGGAGCGCGGGCCAGGCCGATTGGGCCCGAGCCTGCTTCCTCGAACAGGACCTGCTCCGGATAGGGACTGGGTGGAGGTCTGGCTGACCGGATGTCCCTCCAGCGAGTACTCGACCAGGTTGTCGGAGAAGTACGCGGCCGCGATCAGGCGGCCATCCGGGGAGAGGGTGACGCCGGTCGGGCCGTCCAGGTTGGCGAACCACGGGTTGGCCTCGTACCTCTTGCCGGACGTCACGTCCACGACCGAGTCGAGGTGCGTTGAGGCCACGAACAGGCTGCCGCCCGGGCCGAAGGCCAGGCCCTGCGGGCCGTCGACGCCGCTGGCCGGGACGTACTGGGTCTCCTCGTATCCGTTCAGATCGGCGCGGAAGGCGGCGATGCGATCGTCGTTCCGGGAGGATGCGAACAGACGCCCGTCCGGGGCGAAGCACAGATCCCACAGGCCGTTGAACGCCTTGTCCTGGCCGAAGGAGCGCACTTCGCTGCCGTTCCGGTCGAGCTCCACGATGCGGCCCTGGTTCTTGAGCGCCACGAAGAGGTGCCCGGCGGTGAACTCGGTCGTGCCGGCGCCCATGAGCGGCGCGGACCCGGCGAGGAACGCGGCCGCGGCGAGAAGGGGAGGGCGGAGAACGCGCATCGATTCTGCCTCCGGGTTCAGTTGAGCGCCTTAACGGTCTCCACCGTGCAGTGGAACACGACGTCCTGGTTCGCCGCGTGGAAGCTGCCGGAGGCCTTCTCCACGTCCTGGATGCGGCCCGCGGCGTTGCGCTTCACGTCGATCTCGAGGCCGATCGAGGCGAAGCCGAAGTGCGTGAAGGCGTTCGAGTAGGCCGGCCGCTGCGTGCCGTGGAAGCGGACCGGACCCGTGCCCCAGTCCGGGTCCTGGAAGCCCTGCAGCACGAAGGCGTCGCCGAGCCGCGAGGCGATCTCCCCGGAGTACTTGAAGGAGAGCATGGCCTGCGGCGTGTGGGGGAGGATCGACAGGACCGCATTCTCGTCCACCTTGGTGCGAACGCTCGACTCGAGGAGCGTCCCGCGCACGCGCACCTGCAGGCGCTTCGGCGCCACGACGAGCGCACGCGGCGACTGCAGCGGGGACGCGGAGGTGAAGACCTCGCCGTCCGCGCCCTGGAGCGAGGGATCGGGGAAGCGGGCGACTTGGTGCTGCGTGTAGCTGCTCGCCAGCAGGGCGCCGTCCATGGCGAAGGCGATCCCGCTCGCGTTCCTGAGGACCGCGGCGTTCGCGATCTTCGCGCTGGCGAGCTCCGCGTAGTCGGGGCCGAACACGTGCACGCTCCAGTCGTCCCAGTCCGCCACCAGGTAGCGGCCGTCGGCGTCCGGGAGGATGGCCGTGGCGCGGAAGTAGCCGGTCACGGTCTTCTCCAGCAGCCCCGCCTCGTCGAACGCGTGGAACGTCTGCGTCGCGCCCTGGTTCGCGAACAGGAGCACGTGGCCGTCGACGCTGAGCGCGCCGTGCCGCGGCGCGAAGAGAGTCGCGTCGTTGGCCGCGTTTCCGAGCGCCACGCCCGTGCGGCCGAAGATGTACACGACGTCGTCCGCGGGCGAGGTGACCCAGAGCGTGCCGCCCGGCCCCATCCAGAGGCCGCCTGGCTCGTAGGCGAGCGGGATGTCGCGAACCTGCACCCACGAGGAGTCGTAGGCGACGAGCCCGGGCTCGCCGGGCAAAGAGCCGCCGCGGATCATCCAGAGGAGGCCGTCCGGGTCGAAGGCCGGAGTGTGGGGCGGTCCGACGTACAGGTCCCCGACCTTTCCCACGAACACGCCCTTCCGGTCGAACTCGAGGAGCTCCTGAGCGCCCTCCGACACCACGAAGACGTGGCCGGCCTTGTAACCCCCAGCTAGCGCCTGGGATGGGGCGAAGGCGACGAGAGCGAAGAGGAGAGGAAGGACAAGTGGACCGCGGCTCATGGCTCCTCCTTCGGCTGCCGGTCTGTTGAGATAGCACGACCGTGGAGGCCCGGGTGTCCAAACCTCGATGGCGCCGGAGGGTCAAGCTGGCGCGGCAACGCATCATCGACATCACGCGGCCGCTGGAGCCCGAGACGGCGGTCTGGCCCGGCGATCGGCCGTTCTTGCTCTCCTGGCAGGCGCGGATCTCGTCCGGGGCACAGGCGAACGTCTCCGCCCTCTCCGGCAGCCCGCACGCCGGCACGCACGCGGACGCTCCGCTGTACGTCCTGCTGGAGCAGCACCAGCCCCTATCCAAGGAGTACATTCGCGCGAGATGGGATCTTGGTGAATGGAGGAATGCCGTTCTAGGCGGTGCTTCGGGGCTTCATCCGGTCCTGGCGGCTCTCGCGGCCGCGAGTAAGCGCAATTGTCGGAAGGGACCGGGTGGCCGGTCCCGGATTCCGGCGGATGGCCAGCGTTTGCCCCGCAGGTATCGTGAGCCTCGCGTGGACGCCCAGTCAAGGCGAGAGGGAGAGAGCACGGTTAGAGGGGCGGGTGCTGATTGAGCCTGGAGGCGAGGGGCCTTCGGAAGTGCTTGTGGGCTAATCCTCCCGAAGGCACCAGGGGTGGTCTACGGAAACGCGCACGTCGCCGCAGTCCGGTCCGGACAGATCGGCCAGTATCCGCAAATCGCAGGCTCCGTGCAGTCCACGAGTCTCGAGTTCGCAAGTCGCCGTGACCGGCCGATCCGTGCGGAACGACTCGCTGCGGACGACGAGGGAGTCGGCCGAGCGGACGAGGTCGATGGCGATCGCGAGCTGAGACGGACGTGTGAATGCGGCCGAGACTTCCAGCTCGATCTGGGAGACGGAGTCGACCAGGAGCTGGCAGAAGGCGATGCCGGCTACGGCCTTGCGCGCACGGAAGGTGACACGCTCGGCGATGCTCCAGTCGGCATCGTCGAGGCCGATGGGCCGGAGGGAAGGGCGCTTCCCTTCGCAGCACCGCTTGTCGAGGCCTCCGTGGCCGTCCCATCTCGCGCCGTGGAGCACGACGTCGCGGATGTAGTGCCGCCTGAAGTCCCACAGAGAGATGACGGGCTTGTTGTTGCAGCTCTGGCATTCGGCGTCGAGCTTCCCGGTGAGAAGCCGGGAGCGCAGCTTCCTCACGGGCGGTCCGTTCAGGATGTCGGCAAGGGTCTGGCCCTGCGACAGCGCGCCCACGGCGGAGTGCACGCAGCAGGGCTTGACGCGCCCGTCCGATGCGATCTGCACCAGGTACCAGGGATCGAGGCAGTCTCTGGTTTCACCGGGAGCTGGAAGCGAGACGAGGGCTGCCTCGCGCAAGGGCTGGGTCATGGCGCGGAGTCCCTTCGAACGTCGGGCTGAGCCTCGGATCGGCATGAGGCGGCCTCGATCCTGGATGCGAGGGCATCGAGGAGGTCGCCTGCGGCAGTGACTTCGATTCCGGCTCGATGGAGGATCTCCATGGCCCGAAGAACGCTCTGCAGGACCTCCGTTTGCTCGGCGATCGACAGAGCCGAGACAGGGAGAGCGTTCTCGGCCGTGGGGACCGTGGCGTAGGGCACGTAGTTCCAGAAGTCGACCTTGACGAAGCCCGCCTCTTGAAAGAGGTGCGCGAGCTCGGACAGCAGGCGCGAGTTCTGGGCGTAGATGCCGCAGCTTGCCGCGAAGCGCGGGGGAGTCGTGCCGAGGAGGCGGGAGCGGGCTCGGATTCGGAGGATGTTCGCGAGGATCGTGCCGAGATCCACGCGCCTTCGCATTCTCCTCAAGAGTCCCGGGTCAGCGGTGTCCACGCTCACGCGGATCGTGTGGAAGCGGGCCAGCACGCCAAGCTCCTCGTCCTGCAGATGGCGGGAGAGGTTGCTCGTGATGTGAACCTGGAAGCCCGCGTCCAGGACGTTCCGGGCGAAGGCCACCCAGTCGTCGCGCAGGAGGGTCTCGCCGTGTCCGTTCAGGGCGACGGTAGGCATGCCCAGCTTGGCGAGATCCTGGACCACCGCAAAGGCGTATTCGGGGGCAAGATCGGAGCCGACGTAGTCGGGCTGGCTGACGGCGCAGTAGACGCAGCGGAGGTTGCACCGGGACGTGAACTCGATGGCGGCGTGAAGGAGCCACGTGCTGGCGAGCGCATCTCCGGCGCCCGAGTCCATCAGCGCCGCGAGCGAAGGCAGACTGAGGGCCTGCGGGAGCAGTTCCCTCGAGAGGGTCGCCGACGGAGAATCGCCCACAGGCTTGCCTCCAGCGCGGTTTGGCGAATCGATCTCTTTTCGGAGCATGGGTGACGGATCTTGAGCGCTTCGGCAGGCTTCCCCCTCCCGACTTCGAGCCTCCGAGTCACGGCGGCGCCGAGGCGCTTTCGTGGCGACCCTGACGAGTTCGGTTGCGGCGCCGCGGCGATCTGTTGAGATACCGCGGCCGTCGAGGTCCGGGTCGGGCCGCGCGGCGCGCTGCTTGTCGGCATCGACACTCCGGGGGTGGACCCGGCCGGCGCGCCGCGGCCGGCGGCCTCATTCCCGCCGAAGCCTTCCTCGGGCTCGACCTCGCCGACCCGCCGCGCATCCTGCTCAAGACCTCGACCCACCCGGACGGCCGGCGCCAGCCCGAGGCGTTCGCCGCGCTCTCGCCAGATGCGGCGCTCGCCTTGGCGCAGGGCGGCGCGCTGCTTGTCGGCATCGACACTCCGGGGGTGGACCCGGCCGGCGCGCGTGAGCTGGCCGCGCATCTCATCCTGGCGAGTGCGGGCGTGCGCTGGCTGGAGAACCTCGACCTGTCGCGAGTCGAGCCAGGCATCTATGAGCTGATCGCCCTGCCGCTCAGGATCCCGGGCGCGGACGCGAGCCCGGTGCGCGCCGTGCTCGTCGAGCATCCGCTGCCAGCGAGGAAACCGCATGCGTGATCGCCTGGCGCGTTCTCTCGTTCTGGCGGCCGGGGCGCTTCTCTGCGGGCTCGCGCCGGCGCGGGAAGAGGCCGCCGCGCCCCTGCCGCGCACCTGCGCCGAGTGGGAGCCGGCCCTCGGCACGCTCATCGCCTGGCCGCTCGCTCTGCCAAGGGACCTGGTCGTCGAGCTGGCGCGCGAGGCGCGCCTCTACGTGCTGGTGAAGGACGGCCCGGCCGAGGAGGATGCCCTCGATCAGTTCGAGGAGTGGGGCATCGACCTGACGCGCGTGGAGATCATCCCCTCGACGGTGCAGACCTGCTGGACCAGGGACTACGGCATGCACCTGGTCTTCGGCGCGGACGGCGTCCTTCGCGGCGTGGACCCCATCTACATCGACACTCCGATGTTCCAGGCGCCCGACGGCTGCGGCAAGTGCCAGTACCTGAGCCGCTATCCCGGCGACGATCGGGCGAACGAGGCGGCCGCGGCGCACCTCGGCCTGCAGCTGATCAAGATGGAGGCCTACCTCACCGGCGGGAACTTCCTGGTGGACGGCCACGGCGCGGCCTTCTCCACCTGCGCCGTGGTGGGCGAGAACCAGCCGCTCATGAGCGAGGGGCAGATCCTCGAGCTGGTGCGGCAGCTCCTCGGCGTGGAGCGCTACCACCTGCTCGGCTGGACCGAGGAGTACGGCATCCAGCACATCGACTGCTGGTTCAAGCTGCTCGACCCGGAGACCATGCTGGTGAAGCGCGCTCCGACGGACCATCCCGAGCACGCGCGCGTCGAGGCCAACGTCGCGGTCCTGGAGAAGCTGACGAGCAGCTTCGGCCGTCCGTATCGCATCGTGCGCATCGACTGCCCGCGCTTCCGCGGGGACGCGATCGCGGCCTACACCAACTCGTACATCCTGAACGACACGGTGCACGTGCCGCTCTTCGGCGTGGCGGGCGACGAGGAGGCGCTCGACGTCTACCGGCGGAGCATGCCCGGGTACCGCGTGTTCGGCTGCCCCTGGCAGGGATGGCGGGAGTTCGACGCCCTGCATTGCCGCACGCGCGCGGTCTTCGACCCGCACATGATCCGCATGAGCCATGCGCCGCTGCGCGCGCCGCCGCCCGCGCCCGAGCCGTGCGAGGTGGCGGCGCTGATCGACGATCGCAGCGAGAGCGGGCTCGTGCGGGAGGCACTCTTCGTCGCCTGGCGGCGCTCCGGGCAAGCGGACTGGACGCGGGTCCCCTTCCTGGAAGGCGGCGCTCCCGACTTCTATCAAGCGGTCATTCCCGGCCAGGCGGATGGCGCGGCCGTCGAGTACTACATGCACGCGCAAGACGAGAGCGGCCGGGTGGCGACCCTGCCTCCGTCCGCCCCTGATGGCTTCTATACTATTCCCGCTGCGGGTGCGCCCGCGCACGAGAAGGAGTGAGCGATGAAGACGAGAACGTGGACCACGGCGGCGGCTCTCCTCGCCGTCCTGTGCGCGGTTGCCGGGTGCATCGTGCTCTCCGGCCAGCGCATCACCATCTTCCACGACCAGGCGGCCGACCGGCTGACGTTCCTGGTTGAGTACGACGGGGTGTTCGACTCGAAGGAGGCCGCGGAGGAAGGCGCCGAGGAGAAGCTGCGCGCGTTCCTGACCAACGGGGATGTGCTGCTCATCGACTGGTTCGGCCACATCCAGCGCGAGTTGATGGAGAAGACGGCGGGCGAGCCCTCGACACCGCCGCTCCGGCGCGAGTTTCTGGCCGTGCTGCTCGAGAACCTGTCCGTGAAGACGCTCGGCCGCTATCGCGATCCGGAAGGCCGGGTGGGCGTGGCACAGGAGGTGTCGTTCGAGCAAGTGAGCCGCGTGCTCGCGGCCGCCAACGCGGCGATCAGCGAGGGAATCCTCCTGGACGAGTCCGTGCCGCCCGAGGATTGGCGCCGCACGGTAGATCGCCTGCGCGCTGCGGCGAAGGAGGGGCGGCAGTGGCTCAGGCTCGAAGGCCACTCGCTGGCGCTCGCCTTCCCCGTCCACCCGGCCGAGTGGGCGCGTCACGCGCGCGAGGGCCTGCTCGAGATGTTCGAGGACTGGGCGGACCACAACGCGAAGGAGGAGCGCGCCGCCGAGGAGGCGGATCCCGACTGGTTCCTGCGGCTGATCTCCTCCGGCCCGGTCTCCCTGCTGCAGAGTATGGGGGAAGTGACGCTCCGCGCCGGCGATCCGGATGGGCCGACCACCTTCCGCGTCGACCTGCGCGAGGGCTACCGGCCGAACCTCGAGCCGCAGATCGCCGCACTGGTGGAGGCCGACCTCGACCGCGCGCAGGCGCAGGTGCTCCTGGCGCAGGCTGCCGAGAACGAGCCGCCGGTCGCGGTGCTTCCGTCGTGGGCTCCTCCCGAGGACGCGGTGCGCGCGGTCCTGGCCGTGCTTCAGGGCGTGGAAGGGGAAGAGCGCGAGGCGGCCGCGGCCTGGCTTGCGGCCTTCGCGGCTTCCTGGAACGGCGCCGAGGGTTTCCCGGCGGCGCCCGAGAGGGGCGCGGACGACGCGGCCTGGGCAGCGGCCTGGGCCGCCTGGTATCTGGACGTGTCCGGCCGATAGTGCGTTCTCCTCGCGCCCGTATTGCCGAGCGGAGTCCCGGGCCGCCGCTATGATCCGGGCGGCGGCCGGGCGCGGATTCCGACCGGATCAGCGGTTTCGACACGGAAGGAGGCTTTTCAGCCATGAAGTCGTGGAAGAGTGTGATCGGCGCGCTGGCGTGCGTGGCGCTTTGCGGCTCATTGACGGCGTGCCGGACGGAAGGGCTGGGCAAGGTGCCCCCGAAGCTGGTCGAGCTGTACGACCAGGGCGCGCCGGCGGGCGTGCTGGAGCTGGAGATCAGCCGCTCCGGCAGCATCGCCGAGATGGAGGTGGACATCCCGGTCGAGGCCCTGCCCGAGGCAGTGAGGAAGGCGGCGGAGGCGCGCGCGCCGGGCGCGGTCATCACGGGCGCGGAGCGCGAGATCCAGCTGACGGGCGACGCCTGGGAGGTCAAGCTGCGCCACGAGGAGCGCGACTGGGAGTTCGTCATCGACGGGAGCGGCGCGATCCGCGAGACCGAGAAGGAGCTGCGGCGTGAGGAGACGCCCGAGGCCGTGCTCTCCGCGGCCGCGGCGGCGGTGCCGGGCGCGGAGTTCAAGAGCGTGGAGCTGATCGAGCACGGCCCCTTCCAGGAGTACCACGTCAAGCAGACCAAGGACGGCGCGAGCTACAAGGTCGTCCTGTCTCCCGATGGCAAGGTGAAGCGCGCGGTGCGCGAGGCGCGCGCCGAGATCGAGATCCCGCTCAAGCAGACCTGAGCGGGCCGACCGGTCCTTCAGGCCGCGCGCCAGCGCATCCGATGTAGCCGGGATACGGCCGCCCGAGCCGCGGCCGCGAGGACGTATTGCCCGTGGGGGACGGTCGCGAAGAGAGGACTGGCAGCGGCAGGCTCCGGCCGGCGAGGGCGGCGTTGGCCGCGTTCCTCGTCGCGCTGGCCGCCGCGCTGTTGCTGTGCTTCTCCGTGCCGCTCGTCGAGATCCACCACGCGGCCGAGACCTACGCGCGCCGCTCCGGCGACTTCACCGTGAACATCACGGGTTCGCTCGGTCCGCACGCGACCGGCGCGAAGTACCGGCTCAACGGTGCGTCCTGGCGAGATCTGCGCTGCAGGGCCCCGCGCGTTCCGCCGCCGCGCTTCACGATCGAGCTGGACGCGGAAGAGCTGCGAAGCGGGAGGAACAGCCTGGAGATCGAGGCCAGCCTGCTCGGCATGGCGCGGCGCCTCACGGCGCTCTGCTTCGTCTACGACCCCGCGCCCGTGGTTCTGCCGCGGGTCGAGGACTGGTCGAGCAGCGACCTCGACGTGCAGGACGGCTGCTGGGAGACCTTCCAGCTCGACGGCCAGAGGCGCGTCCGCCCGAGGGTCGGCCACGAGGGCTACGACCGCATCGCCGTGGTCACGGGCGCGTTTTCCGGCGGCCGCAGGGTCGAGACGGACGTGATCTTCCGCGGCAACGGCATGGATGGCCCCTTCGGCTTCGGCGTGCTGCCGCTCTGGGGCGGCCGCCCCGACGAGGAGAACGTGCTGCCGCGCCGCGGCTGGAACTTCAGCCTCGCCTGGTACTACTCCTACTACGAGGCGGTCGGGCAGGAGTTCTCCTACAAGCGCGGGGCAGAGCCGCCCGCGTGGGTCGCCACGTACCGCAACCTGGACCTGGAGCGCGACGTCAGGTATTTCGTGATCGTAGAGTGCTGGCCGCGGGCGGGCGAGACGGGCGAGCACGCGGGCTTCGAACAGAGGATGAAGTGGTGGCGCGAGGGCGAACCCGAGCCAGGAGAATGGATGGCGCTCTCCGACGCTGCGGGCGCCCCCCTGCCGCCGGGAGAGTTCTGCGTGGCGCTGATCTCGCACCGCAGCCAGGTCGACTTCGGCCCGGTCACGGTGAAGCCTCTTGGCCCGGGCGGCGCGCCGCGCTAGCGGCGGTCCTGGCCGCTGTCCTCTGGGCTGGTTGCTCGGACGGCGGCGGCGAGGAGGAAGGGCTGTTTCGCCGGCGCGTCATCGACGCGAGGCCGCCGGGCGGGGCGGACTGCTGCACCGACGTCCTCTGCCTGGGCGATATCAACGGCGACGGCCGCCTGGACGTGGTCATCGGCGCGGAGCACGCCTCCGACTTCGGCCTGGTGTGGTACGAGTACCCCACCTGGCGCAGGCGGCCCATCGCCGCGGGCGAGTTCACCACGGACGCCCAGACCGGCGACGTGGACCAGGACGGCGATTTCGACGTGATCGCCGGCAGCCTGGGCCAGGGGATCTGCTGGTACGAGAACCCGGGCGGCGCGCGCGCCGAGGCCTGGACCGCCCGCCTGATCGGCGCGGCGTACGGCCATGACCTCGAGGTTGGGGACGTCGACCAGGACGGCGACCTCGACGTCGTCACCTGCGATAAGCAGCGGGTCGTGCTCTGGCGGCAGGAAGAGGGCGCGCGCTGGAGCGAGGTCAAGGTCGTGGAGCGCGCCGGCGAGGGGATCGCGCTCTCTGACCTGGACGGCGACCGCGACCTGGACCTCGTGTACGGAGGCTCGTGGTTCGAGGCGCCGGAGAAGGCCGGCGCCGCCTGGCGCGAGACGTCCATCGACGGCTCCTGGCATCCCGAGACCCGAGCGAGAACCGGGGACATGAACGGCGACGGCCGGACGGACGTGGTCCTGTCGGTCTCAGAGGGGGCCGGGCCGCTCGCGTGGTTCGAGGCGCCGCTCGATCCCAGGGACGGCGGCTGGATCCGTCACGTGATCGACGGCGAGGCGCTCGAGGGCGCGCACTCGCTGCAGCTCGCCGACCTCGACCTGGACGGCGTCCTTGACGTGGTCACGGCCGAGATGCACACCTCGGCGCGGCGCCGCGTGTTCGCCTACCTGAACGAGGGCGCGGCGTGGCGCAGGCTGCTTCTTTCCAGCGAGGGATCGCACAACCTGCGGGCCGGCGACCTCGACGGCGACGGCGACCCGGATCTCGTGGGCAAGAACTTCGCCGGCGAGGCGCGCGCGCTCGAGCTGTGGGAGAATCAGACGCGTTCAGCCGGCTGGCCCTGCGTTTTGGTCGACGGGGAGCGCCCGCAGACCCAGATGGGGAAGATGGGACTGGTCTTCGCCGATGCCGACGGCGACGGGCGGACCGACATCGTCGCGGGCTCGTACCTCTACCTGAATCCGATCGACGCGGCGCGCGAGCGCTGGCAGCGCGTCAAGCTGCCGGGCAACGTCGACGTGCACTTCCAGATCGACGTGGACGGAGACCGCTGCTGTGACCTGATCGGCATCAGCGCCAACGACATCGTCTGGCTGGAGGCGGCGGACGGCGACGCCCGCGCGTGGCGCTCTCTGGTCGTCGGCTCGCTGCCCGAGGGCCGCACGCAGGGGTACGCGACGGCAGAACTCGTCGCCGGCGTACGCCCCGGCCTCCTGTTCACGCGCGGCCAAACGCTCCAGTTCCTGCAGGTGCCGGAGTCCGCTCCCGAGGAGAGCAAATGGCCGCGCTTCGTCGCTTCCACCGAGACCGGGGAGGACGGCATCGCGGCCGGCGACGTCGACCGGGACGGTGACGTCGACGTGGCCGCGGGCTCGGCGGATGGACACCGCCTCCTGTGGCTGGAGAACCGCGGGGGCCTCGGCGCGCCGTTTCCCGCTCACGTGGTCGGTCACACGCGGCAGTGGCTGGACCGCATCGCGCTCGCCGACGTGAACGGCGATTCCCGCCTCGACATCGTCTCCGCCGAAGAGTCGCAGGACTGGGAGTACAACGCCGCGATCTCTTGGTGGGAGGCGCCTCTCGACGCCGCGGCGTCCCCGTGGACGCGGCACGAGGTGGCGCTCCTGAGATCGGTCAACAGCATGGACGTCCGGGACCTGGACGGAGACGGCGACGCGGACATCGTCGCCGCGGAACACACCGATCAGCGCGACCCGGAGGCCGCGCCCGACAACCTCACCGCGGTGTTCGAGAACCGCGATCAGGGCAGCATCTGGGTCGTCCATCCCGTGGACATCTCGCACCGCTCCAGCCACCTCGGTGCGCGCCTCTGCGACGTCGATCAAGACGGCGACCTGGACATCGTCTCCATGGGCTGGCGCCAGTTCGCCTGCCTGCGCCTCTGGCTGAACCCGGAACGCGACTGACAACGCACGCCAACCAGGCCTCGTTCCATTGCGGGGACGCGGTGCGCATGGGACTTGAGCGCAGAAACCATTCAAAGTCAGTGACTTACAGCGTTTCTCGCTCGGTCCAGCCGATACAGCCAATGCCCGCCGCTTGCAAGTCATGACGGGATCTCCATCCCAGGGAACCCACGCGGCCGTCCGATCGTCTAAAATCTGGCCTGGAGGGTCGGGGACCATCTTGGAGCAGCAGCGTTGACGAGCACCGTCCTTGCCGGCCTGCGCCTCTCGGCGTGGACATTGGTTTTGATCCTCCTTCCGGGCGTCTCCGCGTTGGGGCAGGTCTCCTTCGTCAAGTCCACGATCGACGTCAACGCCGGCGACCTGAAAATGGTCGGCGACATCGATCTCGACGGCACCGTGGACGTCGTGCTGGGCGGCTCCCCAGGCGAGAACCTGAACTGGTACCACTACCCGTCCTGGACGAGGACGGTCCTCGCCGTGCCGGTGACCGAGTACACGACCGACGGGGAACTGGGCGACGTGGACGGCGACGGCGATCTCGACATCGTCACGCCCGACGGCGCGAGCGGCACGAACCTGCAGTGGTTCGAGAACCCGGTCAGGACCGCGGGCGGACCGGGCGGCGACCCGTTCCAGCCGGCGCAATGGACGCAGCACGTCCTCGGCGCCATCGGCTCCTGGGGGAAGGATATCGAGCTGGCGGACTTCGACAAGAACGGCCTGCTCGACGTCGCGACGCGCACGAACGGCGGCGCGATGATCTTCTTCCAGACCGCGCCGGGAACGTGGCTCAAGGTCGCCCTCAGCATCGTCAAGCTCGGCTACGAGGGCATGGGCAGCGGCGACGTGGACGACGATGGCGACGCGGACCTGGTGTTCTGCGGCTCCTGGCACCAGAACCCGGGAGGCTCGGCCGCGCGCACCGGCGCTGCGTGGAAGGAGTTCTTCATCAACGTCAGCGGCGTGGTGAGCAACACGTTCAAGGCGCTGGTCGCGGACGTCGACCAAGACGGCGTCGCGGACGTGCTCTTCACCAGCTCCGAGGCCACTGCCGCGGTCATCTGGTGCGAACCCGTGGCGGGCGATCCCATGGACGTATGGGTGACGCGCACCATCGCGCCGTCGCTGGAGAAGGCGCACACGCTGCTGGCGGGCGACATGGACCTGGACGGCGACGTGGACGTGGTCGTGGGGCAGATGCACACCTCGCTCGCCAAGGAGCTGATCATCTTCATGAACCAGGACGGCTTCGGCCTTTCCTGGTCGAAGGTGGTGATCGACAGCGGCTCCGGGGTGCACAACGGCCGGCTCGTGGACATTGGTGCGGACGGCGACCTCGACGTGGTGGGCGCCAACTGGACCGGCCATCCGCCGCTGCACTACTGGGAGAACCTGATCCCGCAGGACCATCTCCTGCTCGACATCGGCCCGGTCGTGGGCGGAGAGCAGACGCTCTTGCGCACCACGAACTGCACCGCCGGCGTTCCGGCGTTTCTCGTCGCCACCTTCTATCCCCTCCTGTCGCCGTACTACTTCGCGCCGCTCGGCGTCACCCTCGAGCTCGGGCTGCCCTTCTTTCTGCTGGGAATGCCCGCGGTCGGTCAGAACGGCGTGGCCGATCTCGCGGTCCAGGTGCCGGCGGGGCTGCCTCCGGCCACGTTCTGGGTGCAGACGCTTCAGGCCGGCAGGACGTCGAACGTCGAGGTGGTCCAGATCCCCTGAGGCCGGGCGCCTGCGCCTGCTACCATGCCCGCCGCGAACCTCCCAGGGCGGGCCGGCACATGCACACCTCGAACGCCGCCGCGCGCGCGCGCCGCCTCCTCGACTGGACGAGGAGCCGCTTCTCCACGGCAGCCGCGGAGGAGAGCCTGGGCCGCTCGGCCGTGCTCTTCGCGCCGCACCCGGATGACGAGACGCTTGGAGCCGGGGGCACGATCATCCGCAAGACCGACGCCGGCGCGCCCGTCACGCTGGTCTTCATGACCGACGGCAGCCGTTCCCACCGCCATCTCATGCCCGTGGGCCAACTCCGGGAGCTGCGTCTCTCCGAGGCGCGCGCCGCGGGAATGGCGTTGGGAGTACGGGACACGGACATGCTCTTCCTCGGGCACGAGGACGGCGCGCTCGAGAGCTCGTTCGACGCGGCGCGGGCGCAGGTCGCGGCGCTCCTGCGGGAGCGGCGTCCGGACGAGGTCTTCCTGCCGTACGCGCGCGAGACACCGGCCGACCATCGCGCCACGCGCGCCATCGTGCTGGCCGCGCTCGGAGAGGTGCGCGCGCGCGCCGTGCTCCTCGAGTATCCGGTGTGGTTCTGGGCGCACTGGCCCTTCGCCCCGGTCGCGGCCCGCTGCCGCCGCGAGCTGCTGAGGAGCTGGCTGGACGGCGTCCTCGCCAGCGCGCGCTACGTCGGCGAGCTGCGCCACGAGGTGGACGTCCGCGGCGTGCTGGAGCGCAAGCGGGCGGCGCTCGAGAAGCACCGCTCGCAGGTGGCGCGGCTCGTCGATGACCCGCGGTGGCTCACGCTCGCGGACGTGGCCGGCGGCGCCTTCCTGCGCTGCTTCTTCCAGGAGCGAGAGGTCTTCCGTCGCAGCAGTTTCGCGCCGTAGCGGCGCTGCGCGGCCTACGGCCCGCGTCGCGGCGAGAGAGAGGGCGGTGTCCATGACCTTTCCGGAGTGGCTCGCGGGCGTGGGCGGCGTCGAGCCGCTCGAACAGGCCGAGGGCGCCATCCTGCAGGTGCTGCTCGCTGAGTTCAACCTGGTGCGCGAGCAGGGCGGCGTGCGCCTGCGCGTGGCCTTCGGTCCGGAGTCGCCGGCGATAAGGCGGCGCGAGACCCGATCCGCGCTCCGGGGGCGCATGCCGGGATTCGGCTCCGCGCCGGAGGTGCAGCGCGCGCTCGAGGAGGTGCTGCTGGACGGCACGCGCGAGCGCTACGACCACCAGGACCACGGCTTTCCATTCCGCTACGCGAGCGGCGGCGCGCTGCCGCTGATCGTCCACGCGGGGAAAGAGCACTACGGGCTCTTCTACCGCGACATCCACCCCCAGGGCTGGAACATCGCCAACGGCTCGTGCGACTCGCTGGGCGAGCTCATCGATCCGCGGCGCACGATCGAGCGCGAGTTCCGCGAGGAGTTGATCGTCCTCGAGCCGGCCGCGCACCGCGAGCACGTCCCTGCCTGGCAGGGAGCCTGGCCCGCTCCCTGCCCGGAAGCCGACCTGGCGCGCGTCCTGTGGCGGCCGCGCCTCGGCGACGCCGCGCCGCGCGCGCCCGCGGCGCCCATCGAGGTGGAATGGCTGGGCGGCGGGGACTCGCTCACCGTGTGCTGGGCTGGACGCGAGTTTCCACCGCTTGGCGACTGCCTGGTCAACGTCAACGCCCTGGACTTCGGGATCGAGGTGGACCGCATCGCGCGCTTCCGCTTGCCGGACGGCGCGTTGCTCCTCGACGGCGAGGTGAGCGGCGGGCGGCTGCTCGACCGGCCGATCGGGCTGTTCGAACGCGGCCGCCTCGAGAGCCTGGCGCGCGCGCCGGGGCCGCAAGACCTGCTGCCGGACGTGCTGTTCTTCGCCGGCGCCAGGCGCGCGCCGGAGCGCCTGGAAGCGCTCGTCCTGGACGAGTTCCTGCCCGCGCTCATCGCCGCGGGGCTCAGGCCGCCCGAGAGCCGCGCGCGCTTCCGCGCGCTCGCGGCGAAGTACGGTCTCTGTCCGGTGACGCGCCAGCTCGTGCTCCGGCGGGCGTCTGCTCAGGCGATCTCGCGGTAGAGAGCGAGCAGCTCGCCGGCCACGCGCTGCCAGGAGTAGCACGCTTCGGCGCGCGCGCGCCCGCGCACGCCCATCTCACGCCGCCGCCCGGGGTCGCCGAGCAGGTCGAGGATCGCGGCGGCGAGCGGCTCGGGCTCGCCCGGCTCCACCAGGAGGCCGGTCTCGCCCGCGGCGATGACCTCGGGCATGCCGCCGGCGCGCGCGCCGATCACCGGCGTGCCGCAGGCCATGGCCTCGATGAGGCTCATGCCGAAGGACTCGCTCAAGGACGGGTTCACCAGGAGGTCGGCTTGGCGATACAGGCCCGGCAGCTCGGTGTGCGGCACCGCCCCGGCGAAGCGCACCCTGCCGGCGAGCGCGGGAGCGAGGGAATCCCTCAGGCGTGCCGCGTAGCCGCCGGCATAGAGGGGAGCGAGGCGCGCCACGCACTCGGGCGGCGCCGCCGCGGCCAGGAACTCGAGCGGCGTGGGCGCGTCCGGCCCGACGATGAGCAGGCGCGCGCCGTCGTGCCGCGCGGCCACGAGGCGGAAGGCGTCGAGCAGGACGTGCAGGCCCTTTTCGGGCGTGATCCGGCCGACGAACAGCAGGAGCGGCGCGTCCTTCCGGGACGCGCCGCGCGGCGCGGCAAGCGGGGAGAAGAGCTTGGTGTCCACGCCGTTCGGGACCGTGCGGCAGCGCGCGGCCGCCTCCGGCAGAGCCGCGCGCGCGCCGTTCGTGACGTGCTCGCTGCAGCCGAGGATCAGGTCGGCCGCGGCCGCGCGGCCGCGCACGACGCGCGGTTCCAGGCGCTGCAGCCACTCGCAGTGCATGTGCAGCACGAGCCGCGCGCCGCGCGCGCGCCGCTTGATGGCCGGGACCATCTGCGAGAGGTTGTGCACGTGAATGACGTTGCACTGCTGGTCCGCGAGCCAGCGCCCGACCTGCCGCGTGTACGAGGAGAAGTACCAGCGCGTGGCGAAGAAGGGCGCGCCCAGCAAGGGAGCGGCGCGCCGCAGGAGCGGCAGGAGGCGCGTGTCGCGCGCGGTGGGGAAGCGGCGGTAGGCGAGCCCGTCCCGCGTCTCGGCGGCGGGCGCGCCGCGCGAGGCGCGCGCGCAGATCTCGACCTCGCACGCCGCTGCCAGCTCGCGGGCGACGCGGTAGTTCCAGATGGCGATGGAACCGGCCCGAACCGGCGGCTCCGCGTCGTTCCACGGCTGGTTGACCAGGGCGACCTTCACGCCGCCCCCGGGCCCTTGCCTCCCGGCAGCCGGAACGAGCACGGCAGCAGGACGATGCCGTAGCGGCTCTCGACGCCGCGGCCGGAGCCGTAGTAGTTCGAGGGCTCCACGTCCAGGATGGCGCAGCGGTCCAGCACGTCGTAGTGGATCGGGCCCATGCCCTCCGCCCAGAGGGAGACGTAGTAGCGCCCGGGCATGAGGTTCAGGGACTCGATGACCAGGTCGATGGCGCCGCTCCCCGGCTCGACGCAAGGCACGGCGAAGCCGGTGCTCCAAGTGCTCACCTCGGTGACCGTGGTGCCCATCTCCGTGCTGATCTTCACGCCGAAGTGCGGGTCCGGGATGCGCTGCGCCGCGCGGTAGTGCAGCCTCATGGTCAGGTGCTGGCCGCTTTGCGCCAGCGGACCGTGTTCATGATCCGCGCTCAGGTACTCGATGCGCGTGAAGCGCACCAGGCCGTTCCCCTGGCGGCCGGCGACCGCGTCCAGCCCGATGCCGTCGCGCGTGGCCTCGCCGAAAGTGGCGAAGTAGGCGCGGATCACCTCGCGCGCCTCGCCGTCCCGGACGAGGCGCCCTTGGTCGATCCAGATGGCGCGCGAGCAGAGGTTCTCCACCGCCGCCATGTTGTGCGACACGAATATCACCGTGCGGCCGCCGCTCTGCAGCTCGCGCATGGCCGAGAGGCACTTCTTCTGGAAGCCGGCGTCGCCCACGGCGAGCACCTCGTCCACCAAGAGCACGTCCGGATCGAGGTGCGCGGCCACGGCGAAGCCGAGGCGCAGCTTCATGCCCGAGGAGTAGCGCTTGAGCGGCGTGTCCAGGAAGCGCGCCACGTCGGCGAAAGCGACGATGGCGTCCAGCTTGCCGTCGATCTCGCGCTTGTGCATGCCCAGGATCGAGCCGTTCAGGTAGATGTTCTCCCGGCCGGTCAGCTCCTGGTGGAAGCCCGTGCCCACCTCGAGCAGCGAGGCGACCTTGCCGGTGACGCGGTAGGAGCCCGCGGTCGGGTCGGTGATGCGCGAGATGACCTTGAGCATGGTGCTCTTGCCGGCGCCGTTGCGGCCGATCAGGCCGACGACCTCTCCGGCCTCGATGCCGAAGGAGACGTCGCGCAGCGCCCAGATCGTGTCGTCCACCTGCAGCGGGCGGCGGCGGAGAAGGCTCATGAGGTACTCGCGCAGCATCATGTGCTTGTACAGCTCGCCGAGCCGGTACAGCTTGGAGACGTTCGAGACTTCGATCGCGCGCGCCATCAGATGAGGTCCGCGAAGGTCCGCTCGGTCTTCTGGAAGTAGGCGCCGCCGGCGAGGAAGAGGAGGAGGGTGGCCGCGGCGGAGATGCCGAGGGAGAGCCAGTCGACCGGGCAGTTGGGGTTGATCGAGTCGCGGAACGCCTGCAGCACGCCGCCCAGCGGGTTGAGGGCGGCGAGCACGCGCCAGCGCGGCTCCTCGACGCTGTTCAGCGTCCACATCGTCGGGCTGGCGAACATCCAGACCTGGACGACGAAGGGGAGGGCGTACTTGACGTCGCGGAAGTTGACGTTCAGCGCGGCGAAGAGCATGCCGGCGCCGAGCGCGAGCAGGACGAGGAGCAGCAGGAGGAGCGGCCAGAGGAGCATCTCGAGGCTGGGAGGGACCGCGTAGTAGAGGAGCATGCCGGCCAGGAAGAGGAAGGCGACCGCGAAGTCGAGCAGGCCGGCGAGCACGGCCGAGGCGGGGAGCGCCGCCCGGGGGAAGTAGACCTTGGTCAGGAGGTCGATGTTCGCCACCAGGCTGTTGCCCGCGTTGGTGAGCGCGCTGGCGAAGTAGGTCCAGGGCACGAGCACGCTGAAGAAGAAGAGGGGATAGGCCAGGCCGTCGCGCGGGAGCTCCGCGTAGCGGCCGAAGATGACGGTGAACACGGCCATGGTGAGGAGCGGCTGCAGGAGCGCCCAGCTCGCCCCGAGCGCGGTCTGCTTGTAGCGCACCTTGAGCTCGCGCCATACCAGGAAGAGGAACAGCTCGCGGTAGCGCCAGAACTCGCCGATCCACTCAGAGCGCTTCATGACGCTTCCCGCGTTTGCAGAGACAGCGCGCGGCCACGGCCACGTCCCGGGCCAGCGCGCGGCGCACGTGGAAGAAGTGGCGCGCCAGGTGCGCCGTGCAGCGGGCCTTCTCGGCGGGCGGCAGCGGCGCGCGCAGGATCGCCCGCAGGAACTCGAAGTGGTGCCTCCAGTTGGTCATCAGGTAGCGGCGCCGCGAGCCCGGGTCGTAGAACTCGATTTGCCGGCGGTAGCGCTTGTCCGAGCTGGAGGCGGCCGGGTGGTCGCGGCGGTAGAAGCAGGACCCGGCGATCTGGTGGAAGCCGCCGTAGAGGCAGAGCTCGCCGAGGAGCACCACGTCCGACCCGATGTAGCGCGCGATGCGCGCCGTGCGGAGCAGGACCTCGCGCCGGATCAACCCGAACACGGCGTTGCATTCCCCGGTGAGCGAGAGCACGCGCAGGAAGCGGTCGGAGGCGCGCGCCGCGCCGGCCGCGATGCGGTCGTCGTACTCGCTCACCACGCGCGAGGCGGCGTCGATGATCCTGGTCTGCGGGTAGCAGAGCACCGCCTCGTGCCTTTCCTCGAGCTGGGCCAGGCAGCGCTCGACCACGTCCGGGTCGATGAGGTCGTCGTCCGCGTTCCACTTGAAGAAGCGCCCGCGCGCCAGCTCGACCGCCAGGTTGTAGTTGTGCGCGGCGCCGCGGTTGCGCTCCTGGCGCTGGTAGAGCACGCGCCGGTCGCGGGCGGCGTAGCCGCGGCAGATCTCCTCGGTGGCGTCCGTCGAGGCGTTGTCCGTGATGATCAACTCGAAGTCGCCGCAGGTCTGCGCGAGCAGCGACTCGAGCGTCTCGCGCAGGTACTGCTGGCCGTTGAAGACGGGCAGTCCGATGCTGACTGGAGGTGCGGCGCTCGTCGTCGCGTGCTCCTGTTCCACAGTCCGCGCGCCGCCTCAGACCGACACGAGCGCGGCGCGCACCCCGAACTGCTGCATGGTACCGCGGATCTCCTCGAGGTAAGCGCTGTTCATCACCAGCACCACGTCGGGCGGCTCGTCGCGCAGGCGTTCGGGCGGGTCGATGCGCTGCCCGGTCAGGGCGACGTGCCGGCCCTGCTTCCTGGGGTTGAGGTCGAAGACCTGGAGCTGCAGGGCGGCGGCGCCGAGGGCGTTGAGGAACATCACGCCCTTGGTGCCCGCCCCCCAGAGGGCGACGCGCCGTCCGGCCCGGGTGAGCCGCGCGACCTCGCCGCGCCAGCGCGCGACGGCCCCCTGGTAGGCCGCGGCGAAGCGCCGCGCGCTCTCCTGCGGGCCGGGCTCATCTCCGGCCGATGGCGGCGCCGCGGGGCCGGCGGCGGGAACGGCCTCGGCGGCGAGGAACTGGCCGAAGAAGGCCGCTGCGACGCTGAGCGCGCGCCACCCGGTCTCGGCCAGGAGGCGGGCCAGGGAGGCGGCGGTGAAGTAGGAGCAGTGCTCGTAGAGGATGTCGAAGACCGCCCCGCGCTCGAGAAACGCGCGCGCGTCCGGGATCTCGAGGTAGAGCACGGTATCCGCGGCGCGCGCGGCCAGTCCCCGGATTCCCGCCAGGAACGCGCGCGGGTCAGGGACGTGCTCGAGCACGTGGCGGCAGCAGACCATGCGCGCCGCGCCCGGCACGAGCGAGGGCGAAAAGGGGCCGCGCACCAGCTCGATGCCGCTCTCTGGCGCGCGCACCGAGTCCGCGGAGAGACCCGGATCGAAGCCCATGCCGCGGCAGCCCGCTTCCCGGCAGAGGAGAGAGAGGAAGTGTCCGTCGCCGCAGCCGATCTCGACGATCGTCCCTCCCTGGATGCCGTGCTCCCTGACAAGACGGGCGGCCTGCTCCCGCGCGTAGCGCGCGAAGGCCGGCGACCAGTGCAGGGCGTTCTCGTAGCCGGCGCCGTAGCGGAGCAGCTCGGGCCGAAACGCAGCGTTCCAGATCATGCCGCAGGCGCGGCACAGGGCGAGGCGCAGATCGCCGCGCGCGGCGGCCTGCGCCTGCGCACGCGTGTCGTGCTGGATGTTGCAGTGCACGGGCACGCCCGTGAGCTCGAAGAAGACCTCCGGGCCGGCGCTGCGGCAGACTGGGCAAGTGAAGTCCAGGCCGTGCTGCATCGCGTCCCGCTACACCGCGACCAGCTCGGCGTCGATTCCCAGGGAGCGCAGCATGCGGCTGACCTCCTCGCGATAGACGGCGTTCATGAGCAGCACGACGCGCGGCCGGTAGCTCTCGAGGAACGCGGGCGCGACGACCTCGTGCCCGGTGCCCGGCAGGTACTTGCCCTGCTTGTGCGGGTTGACGTCCACCACGTACTCGATCTCGCGGCCGATCCCGAGCGCCGTGAAGAACGCCACGCACTTCGAGCCTCCGCCCCAGACGACCGGCCTGAGCCCGTCGCCGGCGAAGGCGCGCACGCGCCGGCGCCAGGCGGCGGCCTGGCCGGGGAACTCGCGCTCGAACAGCTCGACCTCGCGCCGCGTCTGCGCGAGGTCGTCCTCGAGGGGGAAGCGGGGAGCGGTCGGCCCGGGCGCGGGCCGCGCCATGAGCAGGATGTACTGGCCGGCGAAGTCCAGCTCGAGCTCGAGGATCTCGAACCCGCAGGAGCGAAACAGCCGCGCCAGGGAGCCGGGCGTGAAGTAGGAGCAGTGCTCGTAGTAGACGTCCCAGAAGGCCTGCTCGCGCAGCACGCGGCCGGTGTCCGGCACCTCGAAGAAGACCAGGGCGTCCGGGCGCGCGCCCACGTACTCGCGCACCGCGGAGACGAACTCGCGCGTCTCGCCGGCGTGCTCCAGGGTGTGGCGGCAGACGAAGACGTCGTGCGGGATGGGGCGGAAGCCGCGCGCGAACCAGTCGCGCACCAGGGTGAAGCGCTCGAGCGCCTCGGCCGAGAAGCGCTCCGGCCGCGCGCCGGGGTCGATGCCGACGCCGCGATTGCCGCCCAGACGGCACAGTACGTCGAGGAACTCGCCCTTGCCGCAGCCGACCTCGAGGATGGTCCGGCCGCGCACGTCGAAGCGCTCGATCAGGCGGCGCGCCAGGTCCTCGGCGAAGGCGTTGAAGAGCGGCGAGAAGTGCTGGGTCTCCTCGTACTGCGGCGAGTACTCCTGCGCGGCCGGATCGAAGATCAGGTTGCTGATGAACCCGCACGAGGCGCAGAAGGCGAGGTCGATGCCGCCGGTCGGGTAGCTCGCCGCCTGGGCGGCGCTCGCCATGAGCAGGCAGCTATGCACCGGGGCGCTCTCGACCCGGTGGAACGAGCGCGGGCCGGGCGCGCCGCAGCCGGGACAGGTCTCGCGCCGCTTCGGCTGCGGCGCGCGCGCGGTGTCGGCCGACATGTTCTTCACGCGATCTCGGGGTGTGGGATGGGAATGATGAACTTGCCGCCGCGGCGGCGGAATTCCGCTTGCTGGCGCAGGATCTCGTCCTTGAGGTTCCAGGCCAGGAGCAAGACGTAGTCCGGGGGATCGGCCGCGAGAAGCCGCTCGGGCGCGGCGATGGGAAGGCGCGAGCCGGGCAGGTACTTGCCCTGCTTGTGCACGTTGCGGTCGACCACGTAGTCGAGCGTCTCCGCGCCGATGCCGGCGGAGTTCAGGAGGGTCGCGCCCTTGGCCGCCGCGCCGTAGGCGGCGATCTTCGCTCCGGCGCGCTTCAGCTTTGCGAGCAGGTCGAGGAGCGCCTGCTGCAGCGCACGCACGCGCGCGGCGAAGTCGCGGTAGT